>WRGM01000164.1 GCA_009787175.1 Candidatus Bathycorpusculum fermentans
TTGTACGCTATTGCGGCCTCTCTGAAATCTCTGCTATACGTCATAACACACAATAAAACGTCTTCTAAAACTTAAGCTAATCGGCTATATTGCTAAACTTATCCAGCTTACCTCAGAGGGTAGGGGTGTGCCTTTGGCGCAACTGCCTTCTTTGGCGTATTGGACTAGTTTTCGTAGTAAGAGTTTGTTGTCGCTTTTGGTTGAGGCTTTGTTTGGTCGGTTATTTATGGTGGCTACTATGTGTTCAGCATCCGTTTTAGTTAACGCTTTGAGATCTACATCGATAAGTGGTAGTAGTACTGGTAGGTGGGCGGCGTATTTTACTACTCTGCCCACTGACAACCCAAGTGCGCTTAAGTGGTCTAAAAACTGCAAACTTAGCTCGCTATTGCGCAAAGGCTTAATGTTTTGGCGGTTTCGCTCAAGAATCCGCGCGTAGTCGTGGATAACAGGGTTGGTTTTGGTTGTTGTTGTCATGTTCTTAATGGTTTTGGAACTTTTTAAAACCGAAACAGGAGGAAACGCACTATACGCAACAGAGAAGAGCTGGGGATGGGAATTGAACCCATATAAAGCAGCTCTGCAGGCTACCGCCTCAGCGATTCGGCCACCCCAGCAACGTCAACAGAACAAATCTAACATAAAAATATTTGCAGGCGTTAATTACTTTTTTGGATAACAGGTGATTTGCGTTCCAGTAAACTTTTGTGTGTATAGTCATATTTTTTGATGTTGCTGTTGCTAATATTATACTGTGGTTGAGAATGAAAAAAGCTTGAAAGAAACAAGCTTTGTGCTTTTTTGAGTTATTCACTTAATAGTTTAGCTGTGTTCCAGTATTTATCGCTGACGTAGTGTATGGTTTTGATGACGGGTCCGTTTTTTGTGTTTTTCATTTCTGTTGTGTTGAACATGCTTTCTCCTAGTGCTAATGTTTTTCCGTGTTTTTCATCGATAACAATGACTAGGTCTCCTTTTGAGAATTCTTTTTCTATATGTCGGATTCCTGGTGCCATAACGTTTGCTCCTTTGCATACAAAGGGTATTGCTCCCATGTCTACAGTTATTTTTGGAGCAGTTTGTATAAATTCTGTAAAATGTAAATGTGGTAAAAAGCCGTCTGCTTTAAACATTATAGGTCTTGAGTTTATTGTGTAAATTTGTACATTTTCCACTTCAACCATTTCAACATTTACTTTACCTCCAAATAGAGCATCTAAATCTATCTTGAAGCGTTGGGAGGCTTCATTTAACGCTTGTTTAGCTTCTTTAGTTTTTAAGGAATACCGCTTTTTTATTGGCATAGCTTAACCTATTATTAGCGTAAATTTTGTTGCTTAAATTAATTTCTCAAGATTCAACTCTGAACTGCTTTTTATCTTCTAAGGCGTCTTATAAGTTTGTTTAAATCAACTTTAAGCAGGATTACTGTGACAATTATGGCTAAAAATGTTGACATAATAGTTATCATGATCTCTGGAGTAAGCCACTCTGGGAATGTGTTGCTTATCCATTCTGTAATTGTGCCGCCCATGGTATTTCCTGCGAATGCACTCATTGTAGTAATGGCTAATTTACCTAAAAAGAATGCTACGGAAAACTTTACAATATTGTACTTCATTTCAGCAAGCGAAATAATCACTGGTTCCTCTGGAAATGGTGTTGCAGCAGTCATACAGAGCAGCAAAAAGGCATGTTTATTTATTTTAGCTGCATTGGCATCAAGTGTTGCACGTTTTTTCTCATCAAAACGATTACTAATGAGCGGCGTAATTTTATAATGAATAATTCTTGCCACAGTAGCACCTAATGAGACAAGAATACCAATAATTAAAACAGAAGAAAAACTAGTAGTATCTATATTAATTGCCGCTAATGAGGCAATAAACACGTTTGAGGGCCCAAAAAACGGTATGATATTAAATCCAAAAGATGTCACAAAAAGTAATACAGCCTCAAGTAATGATAACATCTACTGTTTCTAACGCCTCATTTTAAAAACAAGTACACGTCATTTATAAGCAGATATGCAACAACTACAATATTTCTCGTAAAAAAATCTAACATATACTTTGATGATACTACTTTAGGTATGCTTCTAGAAAAACGTGTTATCCTCCAAATTTGCTAGTTACGGTATAGGTTTTAGCAAGCTGAACTGGTGAGGGTAGCAAATAAGATTGGGTTTAGTTGCAAAAATCTCTAAAAATGTCGCATCTTTCAAAGAGTGCATGAGATAGGTTTAAATTGTGAGAGTTAAAGTATAGGAGATAAAGATACATGAGGATTCCATATGAGCGAAATGACAACTGAAATCCTTGAACAGAACCTCAACAAAATCGTGCTTGTACGATTAAAAGGTGGAAAAAGCCTCAGAGGGAAGCTGAAGGGTTTTGATCAACACTTAAATCTGGTTCTAGAAGAAACAGAAGATACAACAGACGTGGAAAATCAACAAAAATTAGGATTATTAATAGTCCGCGGAGACAACGTAGTCCTTATTTCGCCTCCACCGCGGTGATTTAAATGGGTAAAGGAACGCCATCAATGGGTAAACGCGCAGGTCGCGTTGTCCACATAAAATGCAGACGCTGTGGTAGACGATCTTACCATGTACGCAAGAAACGTTGTGGTGCATGCGGTTATGGTGCAACCACAAAACTCCGTAGTTATAATTGGCAAAGAAAGACTCTTCAACGCGTAAGAGTCGTCTAAAGCCATTTTTTTTATTTATTTTATTCTTTAAATTTTATTCTGATTTGTAGTAGCCCTTATCAATTTTTACAAAAATTAATGGACCATTATTTTGAGGTATTCTGCGTGTTTTTTGTAGGGCACTGTTTACAATATTTAAGACGCGTTCCTTATCGTCAAGTTTTTGTACATGTTTTGCACAAAGTTCCATTTTCAATAGGCTTTCAGCTACTATTTCAGTGCCGCAGATTTCTCCATTTTTAACTAATGCACCTACTACAAGCTCGGTTACCTCTTGCTTTTGTCCAATTTTTCTCCAGTATGGCTCTGCACTTTTTAATTCATCAAAAACTTGTGATTCAACAGACTTTTGATTACCAATTAATAACTTAACACGTTCCTTCCATTTTCTAAGCCATATATTAGTCCAAATTGTTAAAAACTCTTCAAATTCAACTAGATTTTCTTTAATTTGTTTTTCTAAATTCTTTACCATTTCACATTGATTTGCTTCTTTCCCAATTAAATTCCAATGAACTTTAAGATAATTTGTAAAATCTCTATATGCTATCTGCAAAACTTTACGATCAGAACCAATAACATCTAAGGATAACTCAGCATCACTTAACTTCTCCCCCAACATCATCTCTATGAAATCCATACCAAACCCTCCCTCAACTACATATAAAAGGATAGTTTAAAGATTTAATTAAACTTATTCACAAAACACACATGACAATTGCTAACCCAGTATACATAGCCTGCTAAAAAATTTTGGTAAAAACTTATTCTAAAACATCAAGAAGCTTTGAAAGATCCGGCAGAATCATATTCGGATCCTCTTTAGCAAGTTCATCATGAAAATATAAACCCGAAAGTAACCCAACAGTTTTTATCCCTGCCGCTTTACCCGCTTTAATATCATTTATCGAATCCCCAGCTATTAAACAATCACATGTTTCCACATTAAACTTTTCAATACCTCTGAAAATAGCCTCAGGTGACGGCTTAGGCTTTGACGTATCAAACGCAGTCATGACACTTGAAAAATATTTACCTATACCAAAAAAATCCAACTCTTTTACAACTGCCTGATTTGGAACATGTCGCATTGTTATCAACGCAAGCTTAGCCTTCAATGAAAGCGCCTCAACCGTTTTTAACATATTAGGCAAAAGCGTTGTCTTCTCCTCAGTAACCACATGATACGCCTGAAAATAAGCCCGCTTAAATATACTCAAATCACCATTAATTAGATCATCCAAAGCCCGACTTTGCTCCATACGCTTAGGAATCTCAAATACAACACTTACTTCAGGCAACTCTTGACCTATAGCATGAAACCCAATCCTCGCCGCCTCAACATACGCCTGTCTAGGATCAACTATTGTGCCATCTAAATCTAAGAAAATACATTTCGGCTTTAACATCCTAACACACATAAGCAGCTACACTTATTCGAACGTTGACTTCCTGATAGTTTAAAAAACATTTCGGACAAAATAACAAATTTACCATTCACTCACAAAATTACTCAACCAACAACGCAGACCTCTTATACACCATTCTATAATGTTAAACAAACCGCGTTTTCTCTAAAACCTCCCAATAAACACTCAAAGCCTGCTCCTCATCTCTAACACCTTTAATTAGCATACGACCACCATTAAAAAGACTAATCTCATACCCGCAATAATTGAACATTAACGCTAACTGAGACTTTAAACGAACTTTATACAATTGACTTACTACTGGATATACCTTATCAATATCTAACATTAACGGCACTTTAGGATTTATGTTTACCATATCTTTACCACAAAGCCAAACTAACTGCTCTTCTTTACTTTGCTCTGAAACTTTGCCACAACAAGCAGGGCAACACAAATTTTTCGATATATCAACAGTAGTAAAATCCATATCACTAAAATCACAAACCAACAATTTACCCTTCAACGTTGACCCTACACCCGCTAAAAGCTTGATAGCTTCCATAGCCTGCAGACTACCAATAACACCAGGAGTCGCACCTAAAACACCCCTAGAAGAACACGTTTGCATCTGGCTAGCTAACATGTTAGGCATCAAACATTCAAGACAACCCGTCTCAGGAGTTGAAAAAACAGATAAATTTCCTTCAATACCCACAGCAGCTCCAAAAACATACGGTACCCCAGCCCTAACACAGGCACGATTTACAACATAACGCGTCAACATGTTATCCAAACCGTCAACAACACAATCAACACCCGCAAGCAAACGATCAACATTATTCGAATTAACATTCTCCGAGATTGCTTCAACTTTAACAAACGGATTAACCTGCTCTAAACGCTTAGCCGCAACTTCAACTTTAGGATAATACACATCCTCTGACGTATACAATATCTGCCGATGAAGATTATGCGGCTCAACTACATCCTGATCAATAACACGAACATAACCCACACCAGCTAAAACGAGATACAACGCAGAAACTGTACCTAAACCACCCACACCAACAACAGCAACACGAGACCTCGCCAACTTTTGCTGCCCTGCCTCACCTAACTCTCTCATAACAACTTGACGACTATAAAACTCCCTCGAAAAACTATCACTTCCAACATCATTCATACAGTACGCCTACAATTACATACCAATAGACCGTTTTAAATTTGACCTTCCCAACACCAAAAAAACATGTAAACAGCCGCTCTTAAAGCAAATTTTAGCTAGCTAAGTCTGCTGAAAACTTTTTCCCAAAATGGCTAACATAGTAAAAACATTTTTTCACTTTTACTTTCACTAACCCCTCCACTGTTAATGACTGTTGCTTCTCCAGTGCCTTAAATAGCTAAAAAACAGTAAACAAGTTCTGTGAAGTAACAATGCAAAAATTAATACTACAACAAACTAAAACATCACAACAAACAACAAGCACACTAAACTTAACATTCAACATACCTGACATAGATGAACTTCTCCCAACACTCAAAGAAGGCGACTTTACCATATTATACGGCTCCCAAACAGTTACTTCATTACTATCACAACTATGCATCCGAGCCCACCTACAAACAGAACAAGGTGGATTGAACAGTAAAACCGTCTTTATAGACGCAGCAAAAAGTTCCACACTACCTAATATCTTACAAACTGCTGAACTCCAACAATTAGAACCACAAGAAATACGCGAACAAATACAACATTACAGAGCATATACAGCTTACAGACTACATTCTCTAATAATAGAACAACTCGAACAGATCATAAAAACAACAGACATAAAACTTGTAGCAATCTCTGACATCATGTACCAATTCTTAACAGAAAACATCGATGACTCCGAAGCAAGAATGGCATACACTCAAATAATGAATCACCTCTCAAACTTTGCAAAAAAACACAACATAATCATAGTCGCCACAAACCTCCCACACGAAGACAACCCAAGAAACAGTACACTACAAGACATAACAAACGCAAAAGCAAATGTCATACTCCGACACACAAAAACCCCATACACAAGCGAAATAGAACTCGAAAAACACCCCTCAAATATGCTAGGCGTTATGGACTTTAACTGCGAAAACAAAACATTACTAAACTTTTGCCTATAAAACAGCAACATACAAAAAAATAGTCAAAATATTGATTGACTAAAAAATTCAACCTTTATCCTATCCAAAATACGGTTAATCACATGAATACCTTTAGATAACCATAAATCAACAGTACCAAACTTGTAGCAAATGTTACCGCCCAAATCTTTTTATCTACACTAAAAATTTTAAAGCCATCAAAAACACTAAATGGAAACAAGTTAAAAATTGATATAAATGCATTAATGTAGCCAACATATGCTAGAATAGGGCTGTACGACTGTAAAACAAATGCCAAAACAAAAAATACCGAAGCAAAAATGATGTTTGTTATCGGTCCAGCAACTGAAATCTTTAATATACTTCTCCTGTCGGCAGTACCCCTAATCATTACTGCACCAGGTGCTATTATTTTAAACGGAAGAAATACCGCGGCAAACGTTAACAATGCCCCCCACACGGTCAAACGAAATTCTGCCCACAACCCATACCTTTGTGCTATAATCTTGTGAGCAAGCTCATGAGCCAAAAACGACGCCATTAGACTAACAGAAAAAACCGCAAGCATAAGCCAAGTCCTATTGACTATGCTATACAGACCTATTGAAATACCAATACCCATTACAAGTAAAGCTGCGATTCCTAAATGTTTTAATTCTTTTGGACTGAAAATGCCGTTTCGAAATGTTCTACTTGATTGCGGTTTAAAATTGAAACTGTAATTATAGCCTCCACTGCTTGCACGATGTATTTCTTCTCTTACTGCGTTTTGTCTTTGAGTATATGCTCTGCTGATCTGTGGGCATGCATGGTTTTCTGGTAGGCGATGTTGACTGCAGAATTGTCCGCCACAGTAAGGGCAGCTGTATGGCATGTCTACTTCTATTCCGCAAATCTGGCAGTTCATTGTTTTTACCTCTGTATGAATTCGTATTTACTGGTTTATATTTTTCCCCAAATCTACAGGCAATTCTGGTCTATGTTTTTAGTATAAGCGATGCTTTATGACGTATTTTATGTGTTAATGGTGTGTTGTTGTTGATAGTTGTTACTAAATCTTTAATTGTTTCTTTTTTAATTCATTTTTGGGGTTAATGGTTGAAGGCTTTCAGTTTTGTGCATGTTTCTGATTTACATTTGGGGTATTCGCAGTATGGGCTTGAGGTGAGGCGTCAGGATTTTGATAATGTTTTTGCTGAGCTTGTAGATAGGGTAGTGGAGCTTAGGCCTGATTTTTTGGTTATTACTGGTGACTTGTTTCATCAGCCTAGGCCTTCTAATGTTACCCTTGAGGGTGCTATACGTAGTTTTAGACGGTTAAAGGATGCTAATATTCCTGTTCTTACTGTTGATGGTTCTCATGATTCTGCTCCTAATACTATAACGGGGACAATTCTTTCTCCTCTTGATAGTGCTGGTCTAATTTACCATCTTCCGCGTCATAGTGGTGCGTGTTGGCGTAAGCAGGATTGTTGCTATGTTTATGGTATACCTAATTTTCACACTCGGCATAGGACTCAAGAGGGTCTGCCTAAGTTTATGTTAGAAAATCCTCCTACACCTGATAGGGATGTTTATAATATTTTTGCTTTGCATGGTGCTGTAGATTTGCCGGGGGTAAAGCCGCCTTATATTGAAGCTGAATTAACGCCTGACATGTTGCCGTCGGGTTTTAATTATTATGCTGCCGGGCATATTCATGAGCGTTGTAGTGTTAAATTTAAGGATGGTTGTCTATTTTATAGTGGTTGTACTGAAACGGTAAGTTATGATGAGGCTAGGTATCCTAAGGGATTTAGTTATGTACAAGTGGATGAAAACGGTGAGAGCAATGTTGAGCAAATGGAGCTCTCTCTACCTCGGCAATTTATTATTTTAGATGAAAACGATTTTTCAGGTATGTCCCCTGATAAGGTAACTGAAAGTGTCATTCAAATGATTAAAGATGTTGATGCAGATGATGCTATTTTAGTTCCCGTAATAAAAGGCACCTTGCCTGCTGAGACAAGTCGAACAGAGCTTGACATAGCTCAAATATGTGCCGCTGGCGAAAAAGCTCTCTTAGTTCATCCTATAGTATTACTCCATGAATCCGCTATTTTAGATGAGGTTACTAGAAACATTTTTGAAGATAATCTTAAAGACTTACAGACTAAATCGTATGAATATTTTATGCAAATTTTCAGTGAACGCTACAGCAAAGATGAGGCTGATAGGCTTGCTAAATCATCTTTAGCTCTAATTGAGCCTCTTACCCGTAAGCAGGACGATAAAGTTAGGCAAATTATAGAGGAGGCGCTATAGTAGTATGAAAATTGAAGTTGTTCAATTAGAAAATATTCGTAGTCATGTTAAGTCAACAGTGCCTTTTACAAATGGTTTTAACTGCGTTGTAGGCGGTGTGGGTTGTGGAAAATCTAGCATTATGTATGCTGTTGACTTTGCCCTCTTTGGTGACTCTCTTACTAGAAGCTTTGAGTATCTGCTTCGAGATGGCGCTAACTCTGGTAGAGTATCTGTCCAGTTCTCCCAAAACGGTAAAACCTACAAGATAACCCGTGGCTTGCTCCGTAAAGGAGCCGGTATAAGTCAAGACTCTGACAACCTCTGCTTATATGAGGAAGACACATTAATTGCCAGCACTAAAAATGATGCTGTAGCTGAGCAAATAAAACTTGTAACTGGTTTAAACCGGGATCTTTACCGCGAAATCGTCTGGTTCCGGCAAGAACATCTTAAAGATCTCCTTGACGCTGCGCCTCGTGACAGACAAAAACGTCTAGATGAATTATTTAACCTCTCAAACTATGAAATCGCCTGGAACAGCGTAGTTCAATATCAACGTGAGTATGAAACAGAAAAAAGACTATACAAACAAGATCCTGATGTTAGCAATATCGAAAAATTAGGCAATGACTATAACCGCACCACAGAAGAGTTCACCCTAATAGAAATAGACCTTGAAGAATTAACCCAAAAACTATCCAACGTAAAAAATGGCCTTGAAGAAGCTGAACAGAATCTTAGAACACTTGAAGAAAAAAAGCGGCAAAGCGAAGAGCTCAAACAGAGAGAAATACAAATACGCACAAATCTACAAAGCACAACTGACCACGTAACATTACTTACACAAAAAGTTGAAAAACAAAAAAAATTACTAACCGACCTACAACAACGACAAACCAGCATAGAACCACAAAAAAACCTATACCTAACCAAACTCGAACAAGCAGGACTACCACCCAATCAGCCATTCGACCAAATAGCCCCATTTTTAGCGGTTTTTGATGACAAAATCGGCAGTCTACGTGGGGAGCAAGAAGCTGCAACTAAGGGTATACAAATAGACCAGAAAAGAACAAGTCAACTATCACATGAAGATAAATGCCCTCTATGCATTCAGCCTCTAACGGGTCAATATAAAACCGATCTTCTTAACAGAATTGAACAGGAAAATGCTGAGCGGCAAAGGACTATAAATCATCTACGACTTGAAATTGCTGACTTGCAAAAAGCTAAAACTATTGCTTCAGACGCATACTTAAACCTGCGAACATGTTTAACAAGCGAAAAAGAATTAAACACTCGTATTAGTGAAGAAGAAAAAAACCTTATAGAATTAACAGAAGAATTTACAACGCAACAAAAAATTGAATCTGACCAGAAAATTCAATACTCCCTTATACAAAATGAACTTGCAAACCTTGACGTGTCCGATTTAGACACAGCACGCCTACATAGAGATCAAACACTTAAACAATACTACCGCATAGATTCTGAACTTAAAACTAAAGAAAACCGCAAAAAAGACCTGCTGCGTGGCATAGATGAAATTAAAACGCGAATAGACAATGCACAAGAAAAAGCAGAAAGAATTGAAAAACTCGAACGCATAATAGAACTTCTTGGAACAATACGTGATGCATACCGTAGCATTCAACCTAAACTACGCAAAGAATTCGTTAAAATTCTACGCAACTCTATCCAACAAATACTTGACAGTCTAATAAGTAACGAAACCCCCATGATAAATATAGTAGTCGATGAAACATACACACCTTACATAAAAACCGAGTCAGGCAGAGAACGCGAAGTTAGTCTCCTCTCAGGCGGAGAACGCACTCTCTTAGCTTTCGCTTACAGGTTAGGTTTAGGCCAATTAATTATGCAAACACAGACCGGACATGGTTTAAGCCTTTTAATGCTAGATGAACCTACCGAAAACCTTGGAAACGAAGACGGCAGCATTGAACACTTAGCAGAGGCTATAAGCAAACTTAGAACTATTGAACAAATAATCGCAGTAACCCATAGTGAAACATTTGCCGATAAGGCTACGTATGTACTTACCTTAGAAAAAGAAGCTGGCATTAGTAAAGTGTCCATTGAACGATAACTTTTTTTTGCCACTTTTCTATGCTGATTTTCTAATGTCTGCTGTATGGTTTTTATTAATGCTAGATATTATTGTTATGTGATATTAGGAGGAAGCAGTATAGTGTTGAATGGAAACCCACTCGTTAGTATAGTTAGTGCTGGAATGTCAAAATTCCAAAAACACGAAGGTTTACTTGCAAGAGAAATATTTACCCTAGCCGCTCAAGAAGCATTTACACGATGTCCAAAACTGGAACCCAAAAAGGATATAAAAACAATGTTTATCGGACATATGGGTGAGGCATATGAACATCAGGGTCATATGGGTGCAATTCTTGCAGACTGGACAGGGTTACTTGGAATTCCTGCAACAAGATGCGAAGCCGCATGTGGCTCATCAGGAGCAGCATTACGTGCAGGTATATACGCAGTAATGTCTGGTCTTGCCGATGTTGTAATGGTCGGCGGCGTAGAAAAAATGACTAATCGTTCAACAGCTGAAGTTACAGAATATCTTGCAATGGCCTCTGATTATCCCTTTGAGCAGTACCATGGTATAACTTTTCCCGGTATATACGCGCTAATGGCAACACGTCATATGCATGATTACGGTACAAAAGAAGAACATTTTGCTATGGCTGCTGTTAAGAATCATTATCATGCAAGTCTTAATCCTAAGGCGCATATGCAAAAAGAAATTTCAGTTGAGACGGTAATGAATTCTCGTTATGTTGCTTGGCCTCTTAAGCTTTATGACTGCTCCCTAGTTACCGATGGTGCGAGCTGTATAATTTTAACTAAGCCTGAGCTTGCAGCTAAGTATACTGATAATCCTGTGCATATTGTTGGTAGTGGACAGGCTAGTGGTTCTATAGGTTTGTATGAACGTCAAAGTTTTACCTCTATCGCATCAACGAAGGCGGCTGCAAAGGCTGCTTATGAAATGGCTCAGCTTTCGCCTAAAGATATAAATCTTGCTGAGGTTCATGACTGTTTTACCAGTGCTGAGCTTGTAGCATATGAGGATTTAGGTTTTTGTAAGCCTGGTGAGAGTGGTAAACTGTTAGAGGGTAATCAGACATCTCTTGGAGGTTGTATCCCTGTTAATACCAGTGGTGGATTAAAGGCTAAAGGTCATCCAGTTGGTGCGACAGGTACTGCTCAGGCATATGAGATTTATCTTCAACTTATCGGTCAAGCTGAACAACGGCAAGTTAAAGATGCAAAAATTGGTTTAACTCATAATGTCGGTGGCTCAGGTGCAACAGCGACAGTTCACATTTACAGGAGTGCGTAAATTATGAGTACACAAGAATTATTCACTATAGAGCAATTCTACAAATACCTCTCACAGGGTAAGCTAATGGTCGGTAAATGCTTAAAATGCAACAAAATACACTTACCCCCACGACCATTATGCGATAACTGCTATAGCACCCAATTTGATTGGACACAAATTTCCAACAAGGGCAAACTCTTAACATATACAGTAATTCATATAGCTCCAACACAATTTCAAAACTTAGCCCCTTATGCAATAGGTATTCTTGAATTAGATAATTGTCTGAAAATTTCTGGAATAATAAAGGATGTACCTCAAGAACAAATTAAAATCGGCATGACCTTAAATGTAGCTTTTGATGCCTGCGATGCACCACAGAATTGGCCTCAATGGTCTAAATACTGCTTAAAACCATAGGAAACCGTTATCATGGCAATGCCTAAAAACAAGACTTTTTTGTCTTGTTTCCTGCAGTGTCCTTAAACCTGAACTTCAGCGTCTAGTAGAGGAGGGTAAACTTGACGCTGAGCTTATTTTTGTCAGCAAAAACTTTCATGTAGACTACTCCCTCCTCGAGCAGAATGTACGTAAAACCCTAGAGCATACCCTAAAGCGTAACCCCGATAGAGTTATTCTTGTCTACGGTGACCTCTGCTTAGGACCAGATAATGAAATGAAACATCTCGCTGAAGAATACAATGTTGTAAAAATTGATGCCTTAAACTGTATAGATTGTCAACTCGGCGGTAAAGGCCAATCTGAAACTGCTGACCCTGAACATAAGCTAATGTTTATGGGTGTTGGCATGATAAATTTCTTCAAAGACATGAAAACACAGTTACTCAATCAGGGTGTAGCTGAGGATGATTTCAAAAAAATGTTTAGCAATATTGAAGGCTTTGTTATTCTTGACACAGTTGATAACTCTAAATGGTGTAAATGCGAGCTTGAAAAATTGAATACAGATGTTCAAATTGTTGAAACACGTAAAATTGGTGTTAAAAACGTTCAAACAGTAATTTTAGATGCTATAGCAGAAACCGCTAAAAAGTACCTTAATGTCAAAGACTCTGTTTAGTAATGTCTAACTGTAAATATTAAAGTAAACATATAATAAAACATGCAGTACATATAATTTAAGGGTATACTCTTTGGCACAAATAAATTCTTCTCCATCAATGCGTCGTATTGACGACTGGAAGTCACGTTTAATAGATTTAACACGTAGAAACAATTTGCTATATTTCCATGCAAATAAACGTGGAAATCTATCAATAAATGAACCAGACGCAGAAACTATATTCAAAGAACTAGTAATGAAAAAGAAACGAATCGAATTTTTGATGCCACCTAAAGAGACTAACGATCAAATTGGCGAGCCAATTTATGATTCATCTACTGATGACATATCTGAAACGTCTAGTTCAAAACAACTTGTCAGCAAAAATTTAACACGCATAGAACTTGAACGTACTCTTAAAAGCCTTCAAAGACGCTCTCTACTCGACTATCGAGAACGAGGCGTTAGAATTCTCTATGCCGCATTTGGCCAATTAAACTGGGTTGACAGCGAAACTGAGGAAAATGTGCACTCTCCACTTATCTTAGTACCATTAGAGTTAGCACGAGAAACCATTCGTAAACCATTCGAAGTTTTCGTACCCCCTGTCGAAGAAGAGGTTGTTGTAAACCCTGCATTACAGGTAAAACTAAAAACTGAATTCAAAATCGATTTACCCCTCTCACCTGATGACTGGACCGTAGAGTCCATTGAAAACTATTTCAACACTGTAAGACAAGTAGTCACATCATTAGGCTGGACCGTTGAATCCAATGTATCTTTAGGATTATTCTCATTCCATAAACTCGTAATTTACAAAGACATAGAGTCAAATGCCGAACTCGTTACCCAACATCCTATAATCAGAGCAATCGTCGGCATAAAAGATGAAAATCTCGTTGTCGATAACCTCCCAGACGAAAAAGACGTAGATAAAATACAATTACCACAAAAAACCTACCAAGTCCTAGATGCTGACAGCAGCCAACGAATTAGCATCGAATACGCACTCCGCGGACAAAGCTTTGTCATGCAGGGACCTCCAGGTACCGGCAAAAGTCAAACAATAGCAAACATAATCGCTGAATGCATTGCGCATGGTAAATCTGTGCTCTTTGTTAGCGATAAAATGGCTGCCCTTGAAGTAGTCTATAAACGCCTCAGTGAAGCGGGGCTAGCACATTTTTGTTTAGAGCTTCACAGCAGTAAGGCTAACAAACAAGAAGTTGTAGCTGAACTTAAACGCGGTCTTGATGAACATCTTGTACCCCGCAAATTACCCTCAGCACACGACTTTGAAACCATGACCTCCTATCGCGGCGATTTAAACGGGTATGTTATCGCATTACATGAGAAACGCCCATATATGCAAAAAAGCGCCTATGACGTTTTAAGCATACTTGCCAGCCTTGAACGTGTTCCCTATGTTGCTGTGGGTTTAACAGGTCTTAGTTCTCTAACTCCTCAAAAAATAAGCGAACTTGAAGGCTTAGCTTCTGAATTAAGCAAAGTTTGGCAAGTAGTTGAAAACCCTGATTTCCCATGGACAGGTTACCGCGCTAGTTTTTACAATCTTGAAGTCCGCTCTGAGTTACTAACGGCAATTGAGGTACTTGCACATACTGTTGAAGATTTACAGTTAGAAAGCGCAGATTATTCCCGTCAACTTGGTCTAATTTCTCCAGTAAGTTTTGAACGTGTAAAATGGCTACTTAATATTGGTAAATTCTTGTATGAAAGCCCTGCACCTGAAGTACAATGGTTAACTGGCAAAGATGCTGATATATTAATAGCTGAAGCAAAGAATTACAGTGAAATTTGTCAATGGGTTAAATTTACAAGAAACAATTTACTTGAACATTATACGCCCTCACTTTTTAATCTCGCCTTTGACAGATCTAGCGAATTGAAAAAGAACCTGCTCATCCTTGAAAAACTGTTTATAGACATAAACTTGCAGGAAACTGAATTTTTAAGTAAACAGGAAACACTTTTAGCTTACATCCGAACCGCTCAACAAGCTGTTAGAAAATGGAGTGAAAATGCCCAGACGTTAGCTGATCTTTTTGGAGTAATAATTAATAATTTAAATATTCAAACTGTAAATCAGCTTTCAAAAATGGCCTTATTCTGCTTTAACGAGGATAAACCGGAGCTTCAATGGTTTGACCCTATAGTTTTCCAACAGGTATCTACGGCTGTTTTAAAGGCAAAAGATGCTTATCAGCAGTATAACTTGTTGAAGGAGCGATTAAGCAAATTTTACACTGCAGGCATTTACGCTTTAGACCTCGATGAGCTTATCGCCAGATATAATGGTAGTTACCAAAGCTTTACTCGCATGTTCAGTTCCGGTTTTCGTAATGACCAAAAACAGATAGCTCGTGTTAGTATTGACGGTAAAGTTCCCCAAACGGTACTTGATGATCTTATTGATGCCCGTAAAGTAAAAATGCTCAACGCTGAAATTGAAGCGCAGGCTGAAAATATAAAGGGTCTATTGGGACGCTTCTATCAAGGGTATGATACAAATTTCCTAAGAGTAGAAAAAGCCCTAAACATGCTAAATGAGCTTAAAACAGTTACATGGGCAAATCCCTTACCTGAAAAACTGGTAAACCTATTTACAACAGCTCATAGTCCCTCTCCAATGCTTAAGAATTTAGGTAATGAATTAAAAGACTCTATAGCTAAATGGGAACAACAAACTAAAGATATATCTGATATACTTCCACAAAACTTACCCTATTCCGATTTAGCGATAAATCAAACTGCCTTATCACGGCTTGAAGAATGGCTTATAGATGTTGAAAAACAACTCGCGCCCCTAAGTATTCTCACAAAAGAAACTCTATCAACTGCTAAAACCTTACCAAAAACCTATAAACAACTCTTAGCCGATCTTGAAAATGCTGAAGAAGTGCGCAGAAAAGAAGCTGCTATAACTGGCGAGAAATCTCAACTTCAAATAAAATATGGCGTACGCTTTAACGGACTTGAAACAAACTGGACAGACATTATCTCTATACTCGAATGGGTAAAAAAAGTACAAACCACCTTTGGCGAGGTCGCAGTTCCCGAAGCATTTGCCCTCATAGCCGCTACTGGGTCATCTAAGGTGCCATCTGATGCAAAACTGAATAGACATTATGAGAATACTCTACAGTTACTCGCTGCTTTTGAAGCTCGCTTTGAAACTGAGCTTAAATATCAAAACCAAAACATCCGCAATTTATACCTCCACATTATTCATGAACGCCTGTTATCCCTACGTGAACGAGTTGATGAACTGCAAATTTGGATTGACTTCAAAGACCTCCGAAACCGCTTCTCACTCCGAGGCTTAGGCAGCTTTTTTGAAAAGCTTGTTGAACAAAAAATACCTTCAAGCCAATTAATTGACTCCTTCCGCAGAGGAGCTTATCAAGAATGGATAAATAATCTCTATGTTGAAGATTCACGCTTAGGCAGATTCCGCCGTGAAAATCACGAACAGCTAATTAGCGACTTTAACGGTCTCGATAAAAACCTTATACATTTAACCTCTAGCATGGTAATTGAAGCTGCTAATAGCCGAAAACCTCAAGACATTTTAATTCAAGCAAATGATTCTGAAGCCGCAATTCTTATGCGAGAAGCTGCGAAAAAACGATGCCTAATGCCCATACGTACATTAATGCAGAAAATCCCAAATCTACTTGTCAAACTAAAACCTTGCCTACTTATGAGTCCTATAAGTGTAAGCCAGTTTCTCTCTCCTGAATCAGCTCACTTTGATCTTGTCTTATTCGATGAAGCATCACAAATTGTACCTGAAGACGCCATAGGCTCAATTTATAGAGGAAAGACCCTTGTTGTTGCAGGCGACAATAAACAGTTGCCGCCAACTAGTTTCTTCCAGAAGTCTCTAATGGATAATGTTGAATGGGATCAAGTAAATGATGAAGATTTTGAAGTTTTCGACAGCATACTTGACGAATGTTTAGGTATAGGTCTGCCAGTAAAAACGTTAAGATGGCATTATAGAAGTAAACATGAAGACTTGATAGCTTTCTCTAATCACCAATTTTATGATGATGCCCTTATTACTTTTCCCGCCGCTAAGGCTAAACATGAGAGTTTAGGTGTAAAACTAGTCTATGTTCCAAATGGTATCTACGATAGGGGTGGAAATCGTGATAATCCTGTTGAGGCCGAAAAAATTGCTAGTTTAGTCTTTGAGCATTTTACTAATTTTCCAAAGAAGACTCTAGGCGTAGTTACTTTCAGTATAGCTCAAATGAAAGCGGTTGAGGAGGCTATTGATAGACAGTTAAAGGTGCGACCAGAGTTTGACAAGTTCTTTAAGGAGGATCGACTTGAAGGGTTCTTTGTTAAGAATCTTGAAAATGTTCAAGGCGATGAGCGTGATGTCATATTCTTTAGTGTCTGCTATGGCTATGACCAGACTGGGGAAATGACTATGAATTTTGGACCCTTAAATAAGCCTGGTGGTGAGCGTCGTTTAAATGTTGCTGTTACTCGTGCTCGTGAAAAAGTTGTTATTGTTACCTCTATAAAGTCTGCAGATATTGCTCCTGACGCTAAAGCTCAAGGTGTTCAGACATTACGTAATTACATTGAATATGCTGAAAAGGGTCCCATTATTCTCGATATGCCCTATCAGCAAGCTGGTGCTTATGAGTCTCATCTTGATGAAGATGTTGCTTCCGAGATTCAAAAATTAGGTTACGAAGTGGTACCTCAAGTGGGTTGTAGCGGCTATAAGATTAACATAGGTGTTATAGATCCTGTTAATTCTGGCTGCTATCTTATGGGTGTTGAATGTGATGGAGTGACCTATCGTTCGAGTAGCAGTGCTAGAGATCGTGATCGTCTTCGTGAGCAGGTTCTTAAAGGGTTAGGCTGGTGTATTCATCGTGTTTGGTCTCCTTCTTGGGTTGCTCGCCGTGACTCTGAGGTTAAGCGTTTAAAGGAAGCTCTTGAGCAGGCTCAAAAATTGCAGTTAGATAAGGAATCTCTTAAGCCCTCTGTTAATGTAAAAGAGGATGGTCTTATTGAGACTGATGTGCGTAAAGTAAAATTTGCTGGTATAGAAAAAATTGGTGTACCCTACAAGATTTACCCTCTCAAAGTAGCCTTTAATCCATATATTAAAGTGCAGACTGATAAGTCTACTAAGACCTCAAAGCAGAAAAATGAGTTCCATTATCCTGAAAACCGTGAAATACAAACACGCTTCTTAGGTGAGCTAGTGGAAAAGGAAGGACCTATACATTTTGATTATGCTGTTGAACGTTTAGCTGACGCTTGGGGAATTAAACGTGTAACACCTAAAATTAGTCATGCCGTACAAGAAGCTCTTAACGCTTTAATCCGGGATCAAAAAGTTGTAATAAAAGGAAGTTTCCTATGGTCACCAACGTTGAAAGATGTGCAGATTCGCATACCTGTAGATGGCATTGTTGAAACTAAGCGTAAACTGGAACATGTCCCACCTGAAGAAGTGGAAGCTGCTATGAAAATTATAGCTAAATACGCTTTAGGTATAAGCGATGAATCCTTAGTGGTTGAAACAGCTAAAGTCTTCGGGTTGACTCATTCAACAGATAAATCTAAAGAATACTTCAATGACATTCTAAAACGTCTCATACGAGAAAGGAAACTAGCAATCAAAGATGGCGTTGTAACTTCAACATAACCTTCTTTTTTTGGAGTTGATACTTTGGATTTAGCCGACTACAGCAAAGAAAACCTCTGGCAAATGCTCATAGAAGCAGTTCACGCTTCAGTAATGTACCCCACACATAAGTCATACACAAGAGACGTTATACTTAAAGAAACGCCTAACATAACTCCAATAGAACTAGCGCAACGACTCAACATGCCACTCGGAGAAGCAATAATAATACTAAACGAATTAGCGGACAAACAAAAAACAACAAACCCCTAACAAAGTTCTACCTCATCTTAGGTATTTGCAGGTTATAGCTTACTTATGAGCTTTAACCATCATTTTATTTTTTTGTAAAAATATTTTTTTAAGCCCATTTTCAAAAATCCGCCTCTTTTTTCAAATATCTCTACCGCCTATGTATAATTACTTCGGGAAATTAGGGTACATGTGTTTGTTTCTGCTAGGCTAAAGGTGTGTATTTCGAGTATTGTTTGTGTTTTGTAGTCTGATTCTGCTCGTTTGTTGTTTTCAGAGTTTTTGTAGATTAAGAAGCATTTTTGGGGTGGTCATTTGTGGTCTGAGGGTTATGCTGTTAGAACTGCTGATGATGTTACTTGTGCTAAAATCGAAGACTACATAAATCGAACCTAAAAACCAGAGATACTCACCCCGGAAGGGGTGAGTAGTTCATTATTCGCAGGCGTAGTTGTCAAAGTATCCTTTGACTAGTATAATGGGTGTTCCTTTATCGCCGCTGCCGCTTATAAGGTCGCATAGGCTGCCGATTAGGTCTGTTAGGCGTCGTGGTGTGGTTCCTTCTGTTTCTTCTCTTCCCATTAGGTTTTTTTGTTTGCAGCGTATGCGTTCAATCATGGCTTCTTGGGCTTCTTTTCCGCGTTTGTCGGCGAATTCGTTGTCAACTATGTATTTGAATTTTAGTTCATTTGGTAACCCGTTTAGGCCGTCTGTGAAGGCTGGTGATACTACGGGGTCTGCTAATTCCCATATTTTGCCTGCGGGGTCTTTAAATGCGCCGTCGCCATAAATTAGTACTTCAACTTTTGCGCCTGTTTTTTCAAATATTAACTGTTGAACTTTCTCTACAAATACTTTACCAGAGCGGGGGAAAAGCTTTACCTTATCTTCACTGGCTTTATTTGTACCTAAAAGTCCATATGTTTCATTATATCCGCTATTGTTTATACTCTTTGTTAAAATGTCGTCAAGGCCAAAAACTTTTTCTGCTCCTCCCGCGCGAAGACGGCTTTTAGTCTGCGCCCGCGTATGTATGTCTGCAGCGATAACGTTTTTTGTATACTTCAATATTTCACAGGGATCATTTGCTAATATAATCTCTGCCTGATTACCCAACGTGCGGTAAAGCTCTAGATAATCTATAGCTGTAAACCTGTGTTTAAGGTCTCCAAAACGTGCACGAAACTCTTGTTCACTAAAAACATCCCTATAAGGATTAACCCCTGACTCAAAAATTTGCTCAGCACTAACTATATGATTGCCCACTTCATCACTGGGATAACTAAGCTGAATGTAAAGCTTATCAAACTT
The DNA here is from genome assembly GCA_009787175.1 of Candidatus Bathycorpusculum fermentans. GTDB lineage: Archaea > Thermoproteota > Bathyarchaeia > Bathyarchaeales > Bathycorpusculaceae > Bathycorpusculum > Bathycorpusculum fermentans. Next base: position 20,241 of record WRGM01000164.1, read on the forward strand.
TGCAGCCGCTATACCCCGCAGCAGCATTGAAAAACGATTCCTGCTCAAAATAGGAAAAACAATACCAACAGCTCCAGAAGGAAACTTTTCTCTAACATCAGCCGCAATCTGCGCTATAGACGCATAATTACCCTGCGCCCGCGCAACAATCGACTCCTTAACAGCAACAATATCCCTATCACAAATACACGAGCCCGACTCTTTAACGTATTCCATAATAGAGTTTACAACAATCTCAGGTAAATTATCTCCCTCATATATAACAGGCGCACGAATACCTACCGCCTGCGTTCCAAACGTTCTCACTACTTATTCCTCCTAACAATATCAGAACGTAAAAGAGTAAATAAACTTGTACATAAACCCTTACAATAACCACTTAAAAAAACAACCATAAGCAGCAAAACTGCAATACAGAGTTAAATATGTATTAGCCAGACTGCGCAACAACCCTGATAATTTTTGTCAAGACCACACATACAGCGTTACATAACATGATCTGCACTACATATGTGCTTACAAAGTCTTTTTAATGTTTTTGCGCAGTCTGAATTGAGGTTATTTCTTCTTGTGTTAGTAGGTTTTCGGGGGTGACTTTGGGGTTTTTCTCTTTCACCGTTAAGCTTATCCAGCTTACTTCTGGTGGTATTGGGGTGGTTTTGGCGCAGCTGCCTTGTTTTGCGTATTGCACTAGTTTTCGCAAGAGGAGTTTGTTGTCGGCTTTGGCGGATTCTTTGTTTGGTCGGCTGTTTATTTGGGCGACTATGTGTTCTATGTCTGTTTTTGTCATGGCTTTGATGTCTGCGCCATCAATTATGCGTAGTAATACAGGCATGTGGGAGCTGCATTTTGAGATTCTGCCAAGAGATAGCCCAAGAGCGTTTAGGTGGTCTAAGAATTGTAGTCCTATTTGGCTGTTTGGGAGTTGTTGTATGTTGTGTCGGTTTCGTTTTATGCGTTGGGCATAGTCGTGAATTGGTTTGTTTGTTGACATGTCCCTTGTATATTTGGGGGTTTTTAAAGGTGAAACATTTGTTTTTGTTTTTTGGGCAGAAGTTTGAGGTAGAGAACCAGACGCTTGTTGTTGGTGCAGGGGGAGGGATTCGAACCCTCGAACGCCTACGCGATAGGGTCCTAAGCCCTACTCCGTTGACCTGGCTTGGAGACCCCTGCACAGTTTTCCTGTTAAACTGATGGGTATCCTTAATATTTGTTTATCTATAAAAAATTATTCAGCATCAATGCTTTTCTTAGGAAAACATGATTTCTCATTTTAACCTTCTAATATTTACCATTGCCTAGTTTGATTGTGCCTATTTTAACCGTAAGCGTTTTATTACAAAGGTGCATTGTTTCACGGAGAACAACACAAGTGTGCCTTCGTAGCCTAGCCCGGTGGGGCGTTACCTTGGTAAGGTAATGGTCGCGGGTCCAAATCCCGCCGAAGGCTCCATCCTTCTGAGTACACATCCCTTCCTCAAGTTTCAGCTTCAAAAACCAAAGAAGAATCTCTGCCTTTTAAAGTTCCAAAAACTATTAAGAGCATGACCGCAGATGAACCCATACATGACTATGAACAACGCTTTGTACGAGCCCGCCGCAGCATAAAACAACTGCCCAACGGAGAAACCGCCCTACACTTTCTAAACCATCTAAACGCGTTAGGTCTCTCCATAGTTCGCGTAACAAAATATGCCATCCAGTTGCCCGTGCTTTTGCGCATGATAGCTGATGTTGATCTTAAAACCATAACTAAAATGGATGTGGAGGCAGTTGTTGCGGCTATAAATAATAGCAAGCAAAAGGCTTGGACTAAACATGACAAAAAGCTCTTGTTGCGTAAACTAGTGCAATATGCTAAAACAGGTAGTTGTGCCAAAGGCACTGCCTTGCCGTCTGAGGTAAGTTGGATTAGTTTGGCAGTGAACGATAAAGATTCCCGTGTAACTCCTGAGAGTCTGCTCACTCCCGAAGACTTTGCGGCCATAGTTAAAGCTACTACCAATAAGCGTGATAGGGCTATGGTGTATGTGCTCTTTGAAGCGGCTTTGCGACCTGGTGAGCTTTTAACGATGCAGATTGGTAGTGTGGTGTTCAAAGAAGAGTACTGTCTTATTGCCGCCAAAGGCAAAACGGGCATTAAGCGTATTCCGCTTGTCTTGTCCTGTAAGCCCTTGTTAGGTTGGTTAGAAGACCACCCTAATAGGTGTGAGCCAGACGCGCCTCTGTGGTGTGCTTTGGATAATAATCATCAAGGAAACCGCTTAAGCTATCATCGTTTCCGACTGATAATTAGGCGTTTAGCCCAAAAAACAAACATAACAAAAGATATTTGGCCCTATCTTTATCGTCATACTTCTCTTACTGCGATGGCTAAAGTCTTCACTGAAGCCCGTCTTGAGCAGTTTGCTGGCTGGACGTATGGAAGCAAAATGACACGACGATATGTACACTTCTCTGCACGTGATCTAGAGGATGCAATACTTGAGCTACACGGACTAAGAATGTCGTCAAAAGATGCAGGTTTAGCAAAACTGGTTGAATGCCCAAGATGTAGAGCCCAGAACCCCTTTGGTAATATACGATGTGCCACTTGTGGTATGATACTAGATAAAGTATCTGCATTAAAGTTTGAAGAGACAGAAAAACAAAAAGAGGGAGTGTTGCAGGAACAAAACATAGAGTTAAAACAACGCATAGAAAAGTTGGAAAGTTTTGTCTCCTCCCTTATTCCTGCCTCTGGCAAGTTTTGATTTGTTTTTCAACAAGTACCTTTAACTCCCCAATTTCTTCTAATATTTTTTCTAAAACCTGCTTACTAATTGTTACCTGTTTACTCATTATGGTCATCACAATAGTGGAAGATGGAAATTTTTAAAACTACGACATGGTTTAGGGCAATACGTGCTCCAAATGTGGCACGTTTTAATTAAAACCATGTCGCAAAAAAGAAGGCTACACATGTTGTGTTAAGGTGTCAAGTTAGTTTAGTGCCATGCTTAGTTGAGAGTGTTTGTTTGCTTGTTTGCTTGCTTGTGGGTGGGTGGATGGATGGACGGACGGACGGGCTAGTTTGGGGTTGTTTTGTTGTTTCTTGTAGTAGGCGGGTTTTTGCTTGCTTGTTGTAGTATGATGTTGTTTGTGTTTCATTTTGGGTTTGTTAGGAATTGGTTTAGTGTGTTT
>WRGM01000165.1 GCA_009787175.1 Candidatus Bathycorpusculum fermentans
TTGGCTGCTATGATGTCTGCTCGTTTATCATTTGAAACCGGTCTCACCATGACTGAACATACCTTTAACAATTAAACACCACAAACATATACGCCAATGCATATTTAAGTTGCTATATTGGCATTCTATTTTTTGTGGGCCTGAATTTTTATAGCTTACATCTGTATATATTGTATTGTGGTATGCGAATGGCGGCGAGTATTGCTGATGATGAGATTTACTCTATTATGTTTAGTTCGTTTAAGCATCCTGTACGTCGTAAGATTTTGCGTATGCTCGATTCTAAACCTATGACTTTTATGGAGCTTGTTGAAGCTCTTGGTATTTCAACGCCAAATTTGACTTATCATTTGGAAAGTCTTGGTGAGTTGATTTCCAAATCAGATAATGGAGTGTATAAATTGTCTGCTTTTGGTCAGGCTAGCATAAGTGCATTGAAAGGTGTGGAAGATGTACATGGTGCTGAGCCTAAACGCCGTAGGTTTGCTCTTAATGGTCGTACAGTTTTTGGCGCTTTACTCATTGTTATTATCCTTCTAGCAGGCTTTTCTGTTATGCAATATAACAAGTATAGTCAATTGTTTGAAGAGCAGCAGATTCTTTATGCAGAAAATCAGCAGTTAAAATCTTGGGGTATGGGTACTGACAAAGTTGCTAATTTTTTGTACAATGTTGTGCATATTGACACAAGAAACTATACTATCACGTTGCTGAGTAATAATTTATATTGGCGAACAGATTTTGGTGGACTCTCTGAGGAAGAAGCAGTTTACGCCCTAAAAAGCTATGGCAGTAATTTGAATGTCATGTTTCGTTTCAGAAATAACCATTTTTCTCGATATGAACTTACCATGATTGAAAGCGCACCTATTTTCACACAAAATGAACCTAACAATCTTATCCTAACAGCGCATGGCATTCTAACTAGTTACCAAACATATTCTGGTGATGAATACATAGCAGACATGCTAAGCCTTTTAAGTCAAGTGTCAACAACTCAAAGCACAACAATAACAGAGGGTAACATGAAACTTAGCATTACCATATCTGGCACATCTGCAGAACTATTTTGGATGTTTACCGAAAACGGTATAGACTATCAAACTAAAGGCCTACAGATGACTTTCCAATATAACATACTAACAACAATGACAGATAGCTACCACCTATTCCAAAAAGGCAGTAGCACAATTTCTATAACACAGGAGCGAGCAATTGAAATTGCAGAAAAATATGTAACAACAATGACTTACATAATCGAAGGCCAACAAGTATCAGGATTCAAACCAACAAGCCCACCTTTATCTATACAAATGGTACCTCACGTCCGAGGCGGCTCAGTAGACCTATATCCCTACTGGTACATCGAATTTAATCTTGACACAATCTACCCCGGAGGCTTAAACATAGTAGCTGTTGGAATATACGCAGACACAGGGCAAGTAGCAGATGCACAATTACAACGCGGAAGCATAGAACTCTAACAATAACTTTTCCCTTTTCTAAAAACAACCTTTGTTATCTTTCCAAAAATGAGCCTCTTTTTCTTTGAAACTTTCAGAATTCCAGTTTTATAGCTTATTTACCCTATCAAAAAGAAGAAAACAAGTAGAAAAACGCGGAGTATTAACTAAGACTTTATATTATACAAAGTGAAACTTACACATATTGTGGAGTGTTATAAGTTGAGTTCTCCTTTTCATGTTACCGATGTTAATTTTGAAGAAACTCTAAAGAATAATGCGCTTGTGTTTGTTGACTTTTGGGCAACTTGGTGTGGTCCATGTAGAGCATTAGCGCCGACGATAGACGAGTTAGCGAAGGAATATGCTGGAAAAATTTTAATCGGCAAAATTGATGCTAGTAGCAACTCTATTTCTGCTGAAAAATTTGGCGTATTTAGCGTTCCAACAATGATACTCTTTAAAAATGGTCAAGAAACTGAACGACTCGTTGGCTTATGCACTAAAGAGAGCATAGTTGAAGTACTTAACAAATATTTATAATATTTTTTTAGTTTTGCATTTTTTCATACATTTTTTCTAGAGTCCAACGTATGCTTGACTTTAACTCTTTTAGGCGTTCGTCATCTACATTGTTGATTACTATTTCTCGAATTAGACCTTCGTCATCTTTTATTATCTCATATGCGAAGGCTCTAGTTGTCTCTAATTGTTTTGTGCGTACAAGCTCGGCGTCTTTTTCTTTCATTTTATCTAGTACTCTTTCTACTAGAAAATTCTGAAAAGGCGGCGTCTTTATATTAAATTGTTTACTCTCATCAGGCATTACATGCATAACTTCTTTATTAAAACAAATTAATGCTAATGATTCATCATTCATAGTTTTAAGCGAAAACACTTCATCTCTATTATGAGATAACAATGACGCTGATGCTGCTATAGTTGCTGGTGTTGCTGCCGCCGGTGCTGTTGTTGTTGTCACTGTTAGTGTCGGTGTGGGTTGTGGTTTTATTGTTATCGTCGTTGGTGTTGGTGGGGTTTCTTGTGTTTCTTGTTTTGGTAGTGTTATTTCTTTTGGTAGATTTAGTTGTAGTTGTGTTTCTTTTAGGTCTCCGCGTTTGAAACCTTTTTCAAGGAGCATGGTGTTTACTATGTCTAGGGCTGTTTGTATTTCTCTTGTTTCATTGTTTAATGTTTCAAGCTGGTTTTCTAAGCGTTTTTTAAATGCTATGAGTGTTTTCATTTTTTCTGAATCTAACGACATAGGCTTCCTCTCTTGTTATCTATTAATTATGTTGTATTACTTATTATTCGTTTTTGCTTTTCTAATTTTTTAGGTTAGTTTGTTATTTGTTTGAGTTGTTTTTGATACATTTCTACAATTTCTTTTGAGGTTGTTGCGTCTTGTGGGCTTTTGTCTGTGCGGTATTTTCCTGTAAATCTTGGAAAACGAATTGCTAAGCCGCTGTCTTTACGAATTGCGTCCATGGCACAGACGTGAATGGGACTTAATGTAACTTCAGCACCTAAAATTTCTAAAACAATATAGGGTTCAAACCAGACTTCAGCTTCCATTGTTGATAAAACTCTTGAGTGTTTACGAGGTATAACGTGCTTTTGCAGCATAGCATGCAGGTCCTCTATATCCTTATCTGTAAATCCTGTGCCACATTTCGTTACAGTTTCAAAAATATCTTTCTCTTTATTATATACGGCTAATAATAAAGCGCCATACGCTCCCGCACGCTTACCTCTACCATGAAACGCGCCTACAACAACTAGGTCAACGGTATCTGTCATCTCACTTTTATAATCCCGCTTAAACTTTATCCACAACCAGCCACGATTCCCCGCCTGATATACCGATTCCCTAGCTAAAGATTTACAAATTAACCCCTCACAACCACCCGTTATAGCCTCCTCAAAAAAATCCTCCAACTCTTTAGGACTACAAACAGCCTTTTGAGCAGCAACTTGCAACTGAACATTTCTCTCTAACACACCTTCTAACGCGATACGTCTAACCGTTAAAGGTTCACAGGTTAAATCTTTACCATCAACATATAACATATCAAAAGCATACAACGAAATAGGATACTGCTCAACAGCCGCCTCTATTCCATACTTACGCCGACGATGCATAAGCTCTTGAAAAGGCCTCATATCCCCAGTCTCCAAATCCACAGTCACACACTCCGCCTCAAAAATCACCTCACCAGCTTTCACCTGCCTTCTAACTAAATCTGCAACATCGGGGTATTGACTAGAAATATTTTCCAACCGTCGAGAATACAAAACAACACGCTCACCCTGCTTATGAACCTGAATACGCTCACCATCATACTTATACTCCGCTAAACACTTACCACAAAACTTTTCCAAAATCTCCTCCGGAGAAGATAACCTCTCAGCCAACATAGGACGTATAGGCTCAAAAACTCCCACACACAAACCCCCAACAGCATCCACCCCCTCTCTAACCAACATATCCGCCACCCTGCCAAGATCAGAGCAAATATTATAAGCACGCTCAATAACCCCCCGCACCTCCCTACCCCCACCAAACGCAACAGCCAACGCCTCCAAAACAGTCATATCCGCAATACCCAAACGCAAATTACCCGTAACAGTACGCATGAGATACCTCGCCTCCATAGGAGAAGCATCCGATAGCAAACCCGCAAAAACAGCCATCTTCATATCCACCGCACCCACACCCGATGTCCTCGCCATCTTATCAAGCACCTCATAAACACGCTCAACAGTTAAAACCTTAGAAAAAAACGTAGACTGCTTCCTATTAGCAAGATACAACTCTGCAACCTGACCAATATCCCCCGTCCGCTGCAAATCAGCCAACACATCCCCCTCCTTCCCCCCAGACGCACGCACAAGCGCCTTAACAGCCAACTTTTCCGCTATACCAATTTCAACACCAACAAAATCTGGATACAACTTGCCCTGCGTAAGATACACAATCCTAGAAACAACATCCTTAGCCGAATTCATAAACAAATCCACTAAAATATCTATCATCTCAAGACGCTTACTAGTTGCCTCAATCCTACCATAAGCATCAGCAATAACTGAATAATCCATACTTCAAACCTACACAAATATTGATAAAGTAACCAAATAAATAAAGTAACACCCAACTCTACATAAAGACCACATAGACAATACAAAAATATCAAACAAACAACAAAAAAGAAAAACTAAGTTTTAATAAGCTCTAACAAAATCGCTTTAGCTGAATACAACCTATTTTCCGCCTGCTCATAAATCACACTACTCGCGCCTTCAACAACATCTCCTGTAATCTCATAACCCCTATGAATAGGCATATCATGCATAATATGCGTGTTAGTACCCTTTAACAGATCAGCGTTAACCTGATAGGGCAACATCAACTTAACACGTTTCTCCTTCTCTTTACAAAAACTTGGATCAGTAAAAAACTCCATATCCACCCAGGTATCCGTATACACAAAATCCGTATCTAAAACCGCCCCTTTCAAATCTAACGAGGACTCCCACAAACCCGACTTACGAGCCTCATCCAAAAGCTCCTCATCCCTAGAGACCTCATTAAAAATGGGACAAACAGTTACAATTTTTACGCCCGTTTTAGTACACGCCTCAATTAACGAATTAGTAACATTATTATGCACACCAACATAAACAAGCCTTGACCCCAATAGAGCGCCTTTTTTCTCTTTTATAGTAACCAAATCCGCTAAAACCTGACTAGGATGATACTTATCATCACAACCATTTATAACCGGAACACTACTAGCTGCTGCCATCTTGTTCAAATCTGCATTAAAAAGCAACCTTGCCATGATACAGTCAACATTACGCGATAAATACCGTATTTCATCAGAAAGATCAGCCATCATGAAATTAGTAGTTCTCCAATCCAAAAAAAGACCATGACCACCCATCTGAGCCATAGCCACCTCAAACGAAACACGCGTACGAGTGGAAGTCTTCTGAAAAACTAGAGTAGCAGTTTTACCTTCTAAACTTTTGGCATACTTTTGTGGACAACTTTTAACTGCTAACGCAGTATCAACTAACTGTGTAATATCTTGACCGGATAATTCTTTAAAGTTAAGTAAATGCATCCTTCCACTTTCTTCTATAATCAATACAGCGTAACCATCTAGCAATTATAAGGTTTATGCAATACACATCTCAAAGTTGCTACATATTATACTAAATTAACCATACTTTTCTAAAGTTACTCTAAAAGTATTATCTTGCAAAAATTATTTCTTGTTAGTTTCACAAAAAACTATTACAAATCTCGTATGTATTTAGCTCTCAGTGAAAATTTCGTTAACATTTAATTTTTCATGCCTTTTTTTTCTCAACAAACACAGTTACATATACAAATTCATGTTAGGCACTTTAATAAAAACACATGAGCTAAATACATACCAAATCTCTTTTAAATACGAAACATTCTCAGTAAGCCTATACAAAGTGGTGCATATGATTCTACTGGTTTCCTCAAACAGAGATGTGGCAAGCTTAAACATAGCTAACCAAATTCTACAGAATTATCCATTCCAAAAAGTTTCTGAAGACTTTCAAAATAACCCTGTTTACACTGCGTGTCTTAACCAAAATTTAGTCACTCTTATTAGGCTAAATGAGGAATCAGTAGATGCTCAAAGCATACCTGAAAATTTTTCAGACATCGAGCTTGTGATTTTTATTTCAAGGCATAGTAGTCAGAGTGGTGTGCCAACGTTAACTGTGCATCCTCCAGGAAACTTTGCAGACGCAGACTTTGGCGGCTCGCCCAGAACAGTTTCTGTTTCTCCTGCTACTGCAATGTCCCACACGTTGAAAATGCTTATGTTTTTTCAACAAAAATTCGAGTTATCGGAATATGAGGTGTCTTTTGAAGTTACACATCATGGGCCTTCATTAAATGTGCCATCTATGTTTGTTGAGCTTGGAAGCTCTATGTCTCAGTGGACTAACACTAAAGCAGCTTATGCTATAGCTTGTAGCGTAATTTCTACAATAGAAAACTTTGAACCTAAACCGTCTCAGAGAGCTGTTATAGGTATTGGAGGAACACATTATAATAAAAAATTTACAAATATGGCTCTTAATGGTGAAGCGTTTTTTGGTCATATGATTCCAAAATATGCTGTTATGCATGTGGATGTTTCTATGCTTCGACATTGTGTTGAGCGAAGTTTGGAACAAATTTCTGAAGTACTCTTGGACTGGCGGGGTATAAAAAGTGAAGATAAGCCTGGTTTAATTGCGGCTTTAGATGCCTCCCGCATTGTTTACCGCAAAATTTAATTTTAAACCTGAAAGTTTAATAATGAATATGTTGTTAAGGTTTCCATCTCTTAAAAATTACAGCAACGTTTATTATTTCAAAAAAGAACTCATGAGTGTGCGGTAAATATGGGCATAAAATCATTCCTGTCACAATGTGCAAGGACTTTGAAATTAGCAGTGAAACCTGGGCGTGACGAGCTTTGGATATCTATGAAAGTCAGTGTCTTAGGCATAGGTGTGGTAGGTGTAATCGGTTTCGCAATTAAGCTTATAGGATCATTTCTATCTGGCGGCTTAGGTGGAGCCTAAGTATTTAGAGGCAATCTCTATGCAGGAAAAAGATAACCCGTCAACAACTAAAATATTCGTAGTTAAAACAACTACTGGGCAAGAGCGTAATGTTGCAAGGTTACTTACTGCAAAGGTTGAAATGAGCAATATTCCATTGAAATCTCTTCTAATACCTGATACTTTAAAAGGGTACGTGTTTGTTGAAGCTGATGGTCCACATTATGTGGAAGAAGCTATTGCAGGCGTTAGGCATGTTCGGTCTCGCATTCCTGGTTTAGTTAATTTTGCTGAAATTGAGCGTTATATTGTACGTAAACCCGTTATGGAGGATCTCGGTGAGGATGATGTTGTGGAAATTACCGGTGGACCCTTTAAGGGTATGCGCGCAAAAATTACTAGGCTTGATAAGTCAAAAGGCGAAGTTACTCTTGAACTTCTTGAGGCAACATTTACTTTGCCAATTACGGTACATTCAGATTATGTAAAACTTGTAGAAAAAGCAAAAGTGTAAAAGTGAAATAAAATGGTAGAAACAAAAGTTGTAGAATTAATCGTTGGTGGCGGTCAAGCTACTGTTGGTCCTCCACTTGGTCCAGCTCTTGGACCCTTAGGTGTCAACATTGTAGCTGTTGTTAACAAAATTAACGAGGTTACAAAAGAGTATGCTGGAATGAAAGTTCCAGTAAAAGTTAGTGTTGATACTGAATATAAAACCTTTGAAGTAACAGTTGGTACTCCAACAGCATCGGCGTTAATTGTTTCTGAACTAAAAATTGAAAAAGGTTCTAGTACACCAAATAGCGTCAAAGTTGGCGACTTGTCTATGGCGCAGATTGTACGCATCGCAAAAATTAAGGCTCCACAGTTGCTATCGTCAACTACTGAAAATGCTGCTAAGGAAATACTTGGTACCTGTGTCACTTTAGGTGTAACCGTTGAAGGCAAAGACCCGCGCGATATACAGAAGGATATTGACGCTGGCATGTATGAACAGCTATTCGGTAGCCAATAATGTTAGGCGAATATTTTTATAATCGGTTTCCAATCCCTCATTGATTCGAGGCTTAAAAATGCCATTAGATAATAAGACCATATTAGAAGCAGTAAAGCAGGCGAAAACGCAGTCTGGCGGCAAGAAATTCAACCAGACCATAGATATGATCCTAGATATTCAAGAAGTTGATATGAAAGCGCCAGAAGGCAAAATTCAAGAAGTATTAGAGCTTCCAAAGCCAACGGGCAAACCTAACAAGGTCTGCATTGTTGCTTCTGGTGAATTTGCACTTAAAGCACGTAATGCTCAAGCTGACTTCGTTTTAGAAAGAGACGCCCTTGAAGGGTTAACAGGTAATAAGAAAGAATTACGAAAGTTAGCGACAAAGTATGACATCTTCGTTGTTGAAGCACCCATGATGCCTCTGGTTGGTAAAATACTCGGTCCAGTTCTAGGTCCAAGAGGAAAAATGCCTATGCCAGTTCCACCAAGTGCTGACGTTACCGCAATTCTTGCAAAAAACCGCAACACGATCGTTATACGCATGCGTACACAACCAGTAATTCAAGTCTCATTTGGTACTGAACAGATGAGCGATGAAGATCTTGTTGAAAACGCACATGCTATCCTTCGCGTTTTGGATACAAAATTGAAACGTGGACTCAAAAACATAAAGTTCATGTTTATTAAAACATCCATGGGCGAACCTGTCAAAATTAAACCATAACTGAGGAAAATAAACATGCCGTCACAACAAGTGTTACAACAAAAAACATCAGAAGTAGAAGAAATAGTCGATGTACTAAAGGACTGCCAACTAGTCGGCATAGCAAGCCTACAAAAAGTCCGAGCATCACAATTACAAGAACTCAAAAAAAGCATGAAAGGCCAAGTTACCTTCAAAGTTCTAAAAAACACACTCGTAAAATTTGCCATCGCAGAAATGAAAAGAACAGAACTAGCACCACTCGAAGAATACCTTGAAGGCCCAAACGTCTTCATGTTTACCACATTAAACCCATTCAAATTAGCCATTCTACTTGACAAAGGCAAAGTAAAAACATTCGCAAAATCAGGCGACCTAGCCGCAACAGACATAATAGTCCCAGAGGGCAACACAGGACAACCACCAGGACCAGTCATAAGCCAACTCAACGCTGTAGGACTACCAACAAAAATCCAAGACGGCAGCGTATGGGTAAGCAAAGACACACTCGTCGTCCGTAGAGGCGAACCTGTAAACGAACGGCTCGCAAGCGTACTATCAAAACTAGGCATAAAATCCGTAGAACTAGGCATATCCATGCGGGCAGTATACGACAACGGCATGATAATCACAGGAAACCAACTCTTCGTCGACCTAGCCGCAACAAAACAATCCGTAGAAACAAGCAACCAAGAAGCATTCGCACTAGCCCTAGAAATAGCATACACAACCAAAGACACCATTAAACCATTACTACAAAGAGCACACCAAAAAGCAACCGCCCTCTCAATCAGCGCAGCCATCCCAACAAAAGAAACAATAGGCGACCTCATACGCAAAGCAAACGCAGAAATGACAAGCCTAAACAACACAGTAGAAAAAACTACCCCAACAGCCTAACCCTTTCTCTTCCTTCATTTTCCCAAAAAACACATATTTTTCAACTAACACTATACACTCTTAACCTTTTCTAAATTTAGCCACACGATTAGCAATTAACGTAGCCATAGCCCCCGCACTAATACCTGAATCAATATTTACAACAGCAATACCAAGAGAACACGACTGCAACATAGCCATAAGCGTACCTACACCCTTCCCACCAAAACCATAACTATTAGACGTCGGAACCGCAATAACCGGCACATTAACCATACCCGCAACAACAGACGGCAAAGCCCCCTCCCTACCCGCAACAACAACAATAACATCAACATCTTTTACAACCAAATCCTTAAGCGGATCAAGCAACCTGTGAATACCCGCTACACCTAAATCATACTCAACATAAACCATGCAACCCATCTCTTCCGATATAACCCTAACCTCTTCAGCCACAGAAATATCCGAAGTCCCCGCAGTAAGCAAACCAACCCTGCCACCAGAACACACAACAGGATAATCCTTTCTCTTAATAACAACCACCCTAGCCCTCTCATTAACACTACAAACAGCATCCGATAACTTAGACACAACAGCAGCTCTTAAAGCCTCAACATGCTGCACCGTACACCGACTTATTATTACCCGACCACTAGCTTCAAACATTTTCACAGCAATATCTACAGTATCCCCAACAGACTTATTCTCAGCTAAAATAACCTCCGGCACACCCTTACGCTCCTCCCTCTTATAATCAAGCTTAGCTATACCATCAAGCTCCACAATAGCCTGCAAACGAACCAGTTTCTCTGCCTCCTCAACAGACAACTCAGAACACGCAGTTTTCTCCAAAATCTCCTTCAACGTAAACATACGCATATACCTACTGCCACAAGAACCACAAGCAATATATCGTTTTTGCCATTTTAAAATATTATCAAGTGGAAACTCATGACTAGACCTTCTCCCATAGCAATTATAGACTGCCAAACCGCCGGCATAGCAGGCGACATGCTCTTAGGCGCACTTTTAGACCTAGGCGCAGACGCCACCAAAATTACACACGCCATAAAAAGCATTGAAACTACAACATCTGTTTACTCAAACATTAACGTAGACATTAAACCTGTTACCTCAAAAAATTTCTGCGCCACCAAAGTTTCCATTACAGCTTCTGAAAGAAAACACAAAAGAAACGGCAAACAATTAATTGAAACCGTAGAAAAAACCGTAAAAAACCTCAAAATTTCTTCTCAAGCAAAACAATACGCCTCGAACGTAATACACACACTAATAGATACCGAATCTAACCTACACGGTACCTCTTTATGTAATGTACACCTACATGAAATTGGCCTAGTAGATACAGCAGCAGAAATTATTGGAACAGCCGTTGCACTGGATGACCTTGATTTTTTCAACACAAAAATTTACGTTACACCTGTATCTGTGGGAGGTGGTTTATTCAAGTTCTCACATGGTATAACTTCTAGCCCTTCTCCTGCAACGTTAGCTATTTTTCAGTCAAAAAATTTTCCAATAAAAGGAGGCCCTGTAGAATCTGAGCTTGCAACGCCAACTGGTGCCGCGTTGCTTGTTAATTTAACTTCTGAAGTTACCCATTTTTATCCCGAAATGGTTCCTGTAAAGGTGGGTTATGGTGTGGGTGATAAAGAGTTTCTTGAGGTTCCTAATATTTTGCGTATAACTTTGGGAAAATCTTTGGGGGCTTCTTTGGATAGTGATACTGTGGCTGTTTTGGAAACTAGTGTTGATGATGTTTCTGGTGAGGTTGTAGGTTATACCGTTGATCGTTTATTTTTAGAGGGTGCAAAGGATGTAAGTATTGTGCCTGTGTTTGCAAAAAAGAGTAGGCCTGCGCAGATAATTAAGGTTATAGCTGATAAGGCTGATTGTCAGCGTCTTGTTAATGTGTTAATTGAGGAAACGGGTACTTTAGGTGTGAGGGTTTATTGTTGTGAGCGGTATCTGGTTTCTCGAAGTATTTTTTCTGTTGCTGTATGTATAGCTGGGGAGAAAGAGAGTGTGAGGGTTAAGGTTTCAAAAAATGGTCAGGGTAAAATAGTTCGTTTAAAGCCTGAGTTTGATGATTTGAAGCGTTTGGCTGAGAAGACCAGTTTGTCTTTACGGGAGCTCTCGGATTTAGTTGTTGCAGAGGCTAGAGCTGTTTTATAGGTTGTGTTTATAGTTGGATGCGGTGCTTAGAGAAAAGTTTGAGCTTTTTAAAGAGTATGTTTCTACTGTGGGTGGGGAAGGGGTTGTTGTTGCTTTTTCTGGTGGTGTCGATAGTTCTACATTAGCTGCTATATGTCATATGGTTTTAGGTGAGCGGGCTGTTGCAGCTGTTGCACAGTCTCTTATTCATGCGTCGGAAGAGTTGTTGACTGCGGAGCGTGTTGCGGGTGAGATAGGTATACCTTTTTATGTTGTGCAAACTAGTGAGTTGTCGGATTCTTTTTTTTGTGCTAATTCTGAAAATAGGTGTTATTTTTGTAAAAAAGAGTTAATAGGGTGTTTAAAGCAGTTGGCTGGTCAGTTAGGGTTTAAAGTGGTTTTTGAGGGTACTAATTTTAGTGATCTTTCTGGACATCGTCCTGGGTTTAGAGCTGTTGAGGAGTCGTTAGATGTTTTTAGTCCATGGGTTGTAAATAAGTTTAGTAAGGATGAAATTAGGCAGTTGGCTAAATATTTGGGTCTTAGTGTTTATGATAAGCCTTCTTTGGCGTGTCTTGCATCTAGAATTTCTTTTAATCAGCAAATTACGGAGGAAAAGTTGGTTCGAGTTGATAATGCTGAGCGGGCTGTACGGGCTATTTCTGGTGCGGTGCAGGTTAGAGTTAGGGATCATGATGGGTTGGCGCGGATTGAGGTTTCGCGGGATGATTTTGCTCTTTTTTGTAGTGTGGCTGTTTGGGATCAGGTTGTGGTGGAGTTGTTGTGGTTGGGTTTTAGGTATGTGACTTTTGATTTGCGGGGGTATGTGTCGGGGAGTATGCTTAGGGCTGTTGATGATGGTTTTTAGTGGTTTTTGTTGTTTTTGGCGCGGTATTTTGGTTGTTGTTTGTGTTTTATGGTTTGTGGGTTGTGTTTTTGTTGTTTGTTTTTGTTTGAAATGGTTGTTTTGATGTTATTTGTTGTCTGTAAAGCATAACCTTTATATTCATTACAGTCTCTCATAATAGAATTCAGCTATAATTGCGCCCCGCAATTAAAACATATGGCGGCGGCTCAACCCCTACCGAAACGGCGTTTGCCTTGCAGGAATGACGGAGTTGGCCTCCAATTGCGGGGACATGTATGTGGACCTGATAGAATTGCTCATGTTAGGTCTGAATTGGGCTTTGACGTATAGAGTGGAATGTTTCTTCCTCCAAATCCAGTTAAGCACAATAGTGCGAGAGAGAAAGATGTAGTGCATATTAATATTCGTACCACACAAAAAACATGATAATGATCCGCAGAAATCAGCACGGAGTGTCATAGCTCCGGTTGATCCTGCCGGACCCCACTGCTATCGGGATAGGACTAAGACATGCTAGTCGTGCGCCTCAGCCAAAACGAGGCGCGGCATACAGCTCAGTAACACGTGGCTAATCTGCCCTTAGGACAAGAACAACCCCGGGAAACTGGGGCTAATTCTTGATAGGTGAAGAACTCTGGAATGAGTCTTCGCTTAAAAAGCTTCACGTTATGCTCGTGAGGTCGCCTAAGGATGAGGCCGCGACCGATCAGGTTGTTGGTGAGGTAATGGCTCACCAAGCCTTTTACCGGTGCGGGCCGTGAGAGCGGGAGCCCGGAGATGGGCACTGAGACAAGGGCCCAGGCCCTACGGGGCGCAGCAGTCGCGAAAACTTTGCAATACACGAAAGTGTGACAGGGCTATCCCGAGTGCCTTCCGCTGAGGAAGGCTTTTACCTAGTATAGTACGCTAGGGGAATAAGGAGAGGGCAAGTCTGGTGTCAGCCGCCGCGGTAATACCAGCTCTCCGAGTGGTGTGGATGTTTATTGGGCCTAAAGCATCCGTAGCTGGCTAGGTCAGTCTTTTGTTAAATCCACCGAATTAATCGTTGGATTGCGAGGGATACTACTTGGCTAGGGGACGAGAGAGGCAGACGGTATTTTCGGGGTAGGGGTGAAATCCTATAATCCCGGGAAGACCACCAGTGGCGAAGGCTGTCTGCTAGAACGCGCCCGACGGTGAGGGATGAAAGCTGGGGGAGCGAACCGGATTAGATACCCGGGTAGTCCCAGCTGTAAACGATGCAGGCTAGGTGTTTGGACGGCTACGTGCCGTTCTAGTGCCGCAGGGAAACTGTTAAGCCTGCCGCCTGGGGAGTACGATCGCAAGATTGAAACTTAAAGGAATTGGCGGGGGAGCACCACAAGGGGTGAAGCTTGCGGTTTAATTGGAGTCAACGCCGGAAATCTCACCGGGATCGACAGCAGTATGAAGGCCAGATTGAAGGTCTTGCTAGACGAGCTGAGAGGAGGTGCATGGCCGTCGCCAGTTCGTGCCGTGAGGTGTCCTGTTAAGTCAGGCAACGATCGAGACCCGTATCCTCTGTTGCTACTAGCTTTGTGCTGGGCACACTGAGGAGACCGCCACTGATAAAGTGGAGGAAGGAGCGGGCCACGGCAGGTCAGTATGCCCCAAATATCCCGGGCCACACGCGAGCTGCAATGGCAGGTACAATGGGTTCCAACCTCGAAAGGGGAAGGTAATCTCGAAAACCTGCCGTAGTTGGGATTGAGGGTTGAAACCCACCCTCATGAACATGGAATCCCTAGTAATCGCGTGTCACTAACACGCGGTGAATACGTCCCTGCTCCTTGCACACACCGCCCGTCGTTCCACTCGAGCGACTCTTGGGTGAGGTGCCGTCTTTGATGGCGGTATCGAATCTAAGTTTTGTGAGGGGGGAAAAGTCGTAACAAGGTGGCCGTAGGGGAACCTGCGGCCGGATCACCTCCTAAGTAAAAATCTCAAGCAGTAAAAGCTTGATTGGAGGAGCAAGGAGAGCATCAAAGGCTCTAACGTCAAAGCCCAATTCTTAACACAGAGAGGCAATATAGCTAAAATCGGGTTCAAAAATTCTTTTATGCTCTATTGTATCTTCCATTTCTTATGAGACTCTGTTTTTCTTGTTCTAAGCTTTTCCATGAAAACATTTTGGGTTTTCGTGGTTCTTCCAGCATCGGCATGTCGCCGATGGTGCAGTCTTCCATGAAAGCATTTTATGGTTTCATTGTTCTTCAAACATCGATGCAGTGTCGATGGTGTGGTCTCCTATGAAAAAATGGTCAAAGGTTTTTTCATCGCATTTCAATGAAATCTCTTATGAAATTTGAGTGTGTAATCAATAAGGCCTATTTACGCCTAACGCAATAAAAACAACAGTAGACCTCTTGCGAAACTGTCTGTTCCAAAGTGTTGGATAAGTGTATAGGTTAAAATTTAAGCTCAAACATCCATTTTACCAATAGGACAACAATTCAAACACTTACACGGGCCTAGTTTCGCAAGAAGTCTAATGCCTTACTCGGTACAGTGTCAAAATTTGGTACACTGTAAGGCGCTGTATGCAACTACTTTGAATGTTCAAATTTTTAAGTTAGTTCACTATGTGGAAATATGGGGATACGTTGCGGATGTATATTTAGTGCTTTTCTAGTGGAATCAAGTGGTATAATTCCAGAATATAGGCTGCCAAAAAAATAGAAATCTGTTTTCTTATGGATGTATGGATTCTTTAACAAACTTTGCATTCAAAATTAGTTAAATATGTCTTAGTTGCAAACTGTATTTATAATTGTGATGCTATTATAAACATGTGTATAATTCTTTAGGTTTTAGATTATACCTAATGGAATTTGTTTTATGTAGTTTCATGTTTATATTATTGTGTACTTAGTGCGATGGTTATGGAAAACGGAAAACAGGCTAATAATGTTAATTGGTACGAATTGGATGCCCAAGATGCATTAGAAAAGTTGGATGTAAAACCGGGTTATGGTTTATCCAAAGAGCAAGTTAGTGAGCGTCAGGCATGTTTTGGAAAAAACGTGTTACATCCGCCTAAAAAGGCCGGGTTGTTTCAGAAAGTTTTGCGTCAGCTTAAGGATGTTTCTGTTATTGTTTTGTTGATTGCGGTTGCTTTTTCGTTTTTGATGGTGCTCTATAATGGTGAGGGGTTGATTGAGTCTTTGGTTATTTTGTCTGTGGTTGTTTTGAATGTTATTTTAGCAATTGTTCATGAGGGTAGAGCAGAGAAAGCGCTTGAAACTTTGGCAAAGTTGAATTCTTTTGTGTGTGTTGTTGTGCGGGAGGGTGTTAAGCAGAGTATAGATGCTGCTGATTTGGTTCCTGGTGATATTGTTGTTTTGGAGACTGGTAATATTGTTCCAGCTGATGCGCGGTTGCTTGAAGTGGCAGGGTTTTTTTCTGATGAGTCTGCTTTGACAGGTGAGAGTGAGCCGGTTGAAAAAGATGCTTTAGTTGTTCTTTCGGGTGATGTGTCTTTGGGTGATCGGCATAATATGGTGTTTACGGGTTGTGTTGTTACGGCGGGTCGTGGTACAGCAGTAGTTACGTCTACAGGTGTGAATACGCAGATGGGGCAGATTACTGTGTTTCTGCGTGGAAATAAACTTGTGAAAACGCCTCTGCAATTGCGTCTTGACCAGCTTGGTAAGACTATCTGTGGTATAGCTCTTATTTCTGCTTTCATTATGATGGCGATAGGTTTGTATGGTAGGGCTAGTTTTGGTAATATGTTGTTGATAGCAATTTCTTTGGCGGTGGCTGCGGTTCCTGAAACTCTTTCGTTAATTGTTACTTTAACTATGGCTAATGGTGTGCAGAAGATGGTGAAGAAGCATGCTTTGGTTCGAAAGCTTCCTGCTGTAGAAACTTTGGGTAATACTTCTGTTATTTGTTCGGATAAAACTGGTACTCTTACTCAAAATTGTATGGCAGTTAGGCAGCTTTGGATTTGTGGTGGGGAATCGTTTGCGGATAATGTTGTGTTTTCTGAGGAGCAGTATCTTTTTCTTAAACGTTTAGCAATGGTGGGTAATGCTGCATTTGAGCTAGATGAAAATGGTAATAGAGTGTATATGGGTAATGCTACAGAAATTGGTATACTTAGGCTTTTGAATGAAAAAGGTTATGGTGTAGATGAGGTTGCGCATGAATACTGTCGCGTAGCTGAGATTCCTTTTTCATCAGATCGGAAAAAGATGTCTGTTGTTTTAAAAGATAAGGGGAGTGGTTATATTGTACTGTCTAAGGGTGCGCTTGATTGTTTGTTGCTTTCTTCTGAATATGCTTCTGATTTGGCAGATGCGCAGCGTGTGCATGATAAATTTGCTGCAAAAGCTTTGCGTGTTATTGCTTTAGCTGGTAAACATGTTGATGTGTTGCCAGAAGATGGTAATTTGGCCGATTTAGAGCGGGGTCTCAAATTGTATGGTCTTGTTGGTTTAATTGATCCGCCGCGTCCTGAAGCTGCAATTGCTATTATGAAGGCAAAGCATGCTGGTATACGTACTGTAATGATTACAGGTGATCATGCTACAACGGCGGGTGCTATAGCAAAAGATTTGGGTATTCTAAATGATGGCGAACAAGTTATGACTGGTGCTAGGCTTGCAAAAATGTCTGATGAGGAGTTAAATGATACAGTTAAAAATTTTGCTGTCTATGCAAGGGTGTCGCCAGAAGACAAACTTCGTATTGTAAAAGCTTGGCAGTTTAATGGTGATGTTGTTGCTATGACTGGTGATGGTGTAAATGACGCTCCCGCATTGAAAGCAGCTGATATTGGTATTGCAATGGGAAAAACTGGTACAGAAGTAGCAAAAAACGCTTCTGACTTGGTTATAGTTGATGACAACTTTGCAACAATTGTTGAGGCTATAGGTGAGGGCAGATGTGTATATGAAAATATTAAAAAGACCATTTCTTTTCTGTTGGTCTGTAATATGAGTGAGATTATTATTATGTTGTATGCTCAAATTGTGGGTTGGGGTATACTGTTAACGCCAGTTATGTTGTTGCTAATTAATTTGTTAGGTGATGATGTTCCAGGTATAGGTCTTGCTCATGAAGCATCTGATCCTGAGTTGATGAATAATAAACCCGTAGCGCGTAATGAAAGTTTCTTCAAAGGCGATTTATTGCGTGTGATTATTCAGCAAACCCTATTTTGCTCAATAGTAGTGCTGATAGGCTACTACATAGGTGCATTCTGTACAGTACCTGGTACAACTGCACCATCTGTAGGCGTAGGGCAAACTATTGCTTTTATTGTTACAAGCTGGACTTCAGTAATTCACGTTTTCCATGTTCGCAGTTCAAAATCCGTCTTTAAAACAACTATTAAAAATAACAAATCACTTGTTACCGGTGCGGTACTTATGTTATTTATACTTGCTGTACTAGTCATAGCACCATTCAATTACATATTTGGTCTTTCAGCAATAAATGGTGTACACTGGCTAATTGCAATAGTCTTATCAATAATGCCCACGGTGCTGCGTGAGATATTTTTGCTCTTCGATAAACTGCCCATAGTTACAAAATATAGTGACAAGCTAAACAAGTTTTTCTTTAAAATCCAAAAATGCATAAGACGTTAGTTCTTATCATTTTTTGTGTGAGTGTTCACGTGTAGATGTATATCGCGATTTTTTGTATTTTTACCTGTTAACCTTTCTTTCTGATGAATAATCCGTGCATTTTGCCATTTTTTTCGCCCATTTGTCACCTTATAGAAATCAGAATACCCCAAAGCTATCTATAAGTACGCATTAGATTTTTTGCGAAACTGAAATAAGTGTTAATTGTGTTGGTTTGTACTGTGTGTGTTTAGATGAAGTATGAAACGTTAGCAGGTTATTAGGCTGAAGAGTTTCGTTGGATAATTGGTGTTAAGCGTGCCACGTTTGGAAAGATGCTGGAAATATTGCGCGAAGTTTTGTTCTCAAACATGTTAAAGGTGGTCGAAGATCGGTCGTGCCTCAAACTAGATGAATTGGTAACTCGTGACCAAAGAATCAAATTTATCACTAACCCAACAGCAATTCTGTGCATAAAGGGTGCTTTGAAAACTGGATACCTTTTCTGACCAATCTAGCGCACCATGTACGCAAAGACAATTGTTTATGTTCAATGCGTTGCGTATTCCGTTTGCCTGTTATCAACGTACTTTCAGTAACGCGTTTTTGGTAGGCAAAATTATCATCGAAATAAACAGATTTATTTTAAATGGGGCAAGCAAAGTCAGTAATTCATCGAGATACTTGTGTTCCCGCGTACCGAAACAATATGCAAACGGCACGCTGGTGTTGTGGTCGATTGCCTATCAAAGCTAGTATTGTTGCGATTTATCGTGGACAAAAGACCATATTTCATCCATTTTGGCTTTATCGACTTCTGCCTGCTCATGGGGTAGAATTACAACGTCAATGTCTTGATTTTTGCAGAGATAATCGTAATTTACTTGCCATGTCCAGTTTTGTGTTTTTTTAAAATGGTGGTCACTGTATTTTGTGCAATTCCGAGAATGCGTCCGGTGGCACGAGTTTCCGTGCAGTCAACGACCATTTTTAAAACTTGTTCGCGGACTTGTGGATTGTAGGCTTTATATGTGTATTTTTCCACAAAGCTAAAGTGCTTACCTTTAGACTTTTTGTAGAGGTAAACCTGTTTTCCTGTTGTATTGTGACCGTTTTTGCCTACGTTTTCGCTGCTGCAAAAAGGGCATTTTACTGTTACGATTTTTGTCATAATAATCATCAACCTTTGTTGTTTGGTAATTATTATATCCTAAGTTTATTACAGGCGTATTATCGTTTCATTTAGTTTGAGGCACAGCCAAACGCCAAAAAAAGCTTTGTGTTTGGTCTTAACTCAACTAGCGGCTGCATCGTTAAAAAGGTGGAGTTGCTCTCCAGGGAAATATGTAATGTCTTTTGAAGAAATATTTATATAAGATAGTCTTTTCTAAAAAAGTTAGGTTAGTCTATTATTGGATTGGTGATCTAAATTTGCGTTTAAGTGAACTAAAATCTGGCGAAGAAGGCATCGTAATAAAAATTGATGAAACGGGCTCAGTACGGCGTCGAATTATGGATATGGGCATCGTTAGAGGCTCCAAAGTAAAAGTCATCTGTCGCGCACCACTAGGTGACCCTATGGAACTTGAAATTCGAGACTACAAACTGACTTTGAGACGAAAAGAAGCTGAAAAAATCTTTATCGATATCAACGGAGGCAAATGACAATGTCCTTATGCAGCTTACCCTCTGGAACTCAAGCAAAAATCACAAAAATTTGCGGTGAAAATGAAGTTATTAGACGATTAAACGAAATGGGTTTCACACCAGGAACCAAAATAAAAATTATCCGTGGCGAAGACCTCCATGGACCCGTAGTAGTCGAGGTGCGAGATTCACGAATAGTACTTGGCAACGATGTTGCCCTCAAAATAGTCTTAGCTGAGGTAGAATAAATAATGACATATACTGTTGCATTAATAGGAAACCCTAACGTCGGTAAAAGTGTCATATTCAACAACCTAGTGCCTGGAGCCCATCAGCACGTGGGCAACTGGCCTGGCAAAACTGTTGAGAAAAAAGAAGGCAAATTCACTCACAAAGGAAAACAAATAAAACTCGTTGACCTGCCAGGAACCTACAGTCTCACAGCTGCAGCCGAAGACGAACTCATATCACGAAACTTTATCGTTGATGAGAAACCAAATCTGGTCGTTGACATAGTTGACGCCTCTAATTTGGAACGAAACCTCTACCTGACTTATCTGTTGCTAGAGTTGGAAACAAACATTCTTTTGGTTTTAAATATGACTGACATCGCTGAAGACAAAGGCTACAAAATTGATGTTAACAAACTTTCCTTTCAACTAGGTATACCTATAATTTCCACGGTTGCTACCAAAGGAACGGGTCTCAAAGAGCTCAAAGATGCTATACTTACAGCTGCAAATAGTTCACCACAAGTAAACTCTAAAGTCTACTATGGTGAAAAAATAGAAAAACTAATCAATAACATAATAGTGCTTCTAAAAAAAGATCATGAATTATCACAAAAATATTCGTTACGCTGGCTTGCCATTAAACTCCTTGAAAAAGATGAACAAATTTTAGACATTATCAAAAAGAGCAAAAACGCAACTGAATTACTGGAGATTATCTCATGAAAGCCAAAGAAATCCTTGGCGAAGATGCTGAGTTAGTTTTAGCTGATGCTCGATATGACAGCATCAATAAAGTTGTCAAGACTTCATTAATTAAAGGGGAACGCAAATGGAGCGCTTCTGATCTGTTAGACAAAGTATTTTTGAATAAATATGTTGGTATTCCAGCGTTCTTTGCGTTGTTGTGGGCTGTCTTCCAGTTCACCTTTAAAGTTTCCACGCCTTTTATGGCAATGATTGACATGTTTTTCAAGTGGCTCACTGGTTATGCTGCACTGATTCCAAACGATATCGTCGCATCTGTCATAGGTGATGGCATATTTGGTGGTTTAGGTTTCATATTGCAGTTCACTGTGCCGATATTCTTTTTGTTTTTCGCTTTAGCTATTCTTGAAGACAGCGGGTATTTAACAAGAGTAGCTTTCGTATTTGATAGGTTGCTGTTTAAGCTTGGGCTACATGGGCGCTCATTTATTCCAATGTTAATAGGTTTTGGTTGCAATGTGCCAGCAATAATGGCTGCCCGAAGTATAGAGGGTAAAAAAGACCGGCTGATAACTATATTGATAGCGCCGTTTATGTCCTGTGCAGCACGTCTGCCCGTTTATGTCTTAATTGCAGGAGCATTCTTCGCTACCAACGCGGCCACTGCTGTTTGGTCAATGTATCTTATAGGTATTTTTGTTGCAATAGTGTTTGCTTTACTGCTTCGGAAAACGATTCTGAGAGGTGACCCCGCACCATTCATAGTTGAGCTTCCAACGTACAAAATGCCAACGCTAAAAGGGGCTGTTTTGCACATGTGGGAACGTGGTGTTTCGTTTCTCAAAAAAGCAGGTACATACCTACTTGTAGGTGCAATAATAATTTGGTCTCTTTCAGTGTTACCTTGGGGTGTCACACCTGGTAGTGGGGAATCACTCATTGGCATGATAGGTCAAACGATTCAACCTGTCTTTGCACCTTTAGGTTTTAGTTGGCAAATTTCTGGATCTTTGATTTTTGCTTTTATGGCAAAAGAAGTGCTTGTGGAATCTTTGGGTGTCATTTATAGTGTAAGTTCCGATGTTGGTATACAAGCTGCTCTTGTCAATTCGATAACTCCTCTGAGTGCTTATGCTTTGATGGTCTTTATGCTGCTCTATGTACCCTGTCTAGCTACCATTGGTGTTATAAAGAAGGAAACGAACTCTTGGAAATGGACAGCTTTTTCAGCAGTTTCTCAATGTGTCATTGCATATCTTGGGGCTTTAATAGTTGTAGGCGTTGGAACCTTATTAGGACTTTAGGCGAGGTGACGTGGAGTGACTTTAAGTATAAAAATTGGCAAAAAATGGGCTATATATTCTCTATGTATAGGTTTAGCCAGTATGATCTTTGGTTTACTTGGTTTGACTAGTGGTCTAAGCTTAGCTTATGGGGTTAACTGGTCAGAATGGGGTATAAGTACAGTATTTGTATATCCAGACATTTTTACAGGAGTAATGATGGCTATAATTGGTGTTATCTTTCTTTTAGGTGTTCGACCACAGTGGAGTGGTAAACAAGATGCGGTTTCATTTCTTGTGGTGGGAACATTGCTGTCTGCTTTGTTCTTTGGGGTGTACTTGGCAATGATGGGGGCCAATGCTATAGGGTATAGCATGTATAACGCTATTCCTGCTGGCTCTGTATATGCCAACTCGGTAGCAGACTGGGAAGGCTGGATTTGGCTAAATGATGTGCATCCGGGTATCTGGCTGTTTGTCTTTGTGATCCCAGGACTATACCTGACCTTAAAACTCTGGAGGAAAGAATAATGCTCAAAGAGGTTCTTAGGGTAATTAACGATTCAGGATTGGTTAACTTGTCTGACATTGCTGACAAAGTAGGTACTACAGAATCTATGGTAAATCAAGTAATAACATTACTTGTTTTAAGAGGTTACTTAGAGGAAGTTGTTAACAACCAAAATTGTGAAACCTATTGCTGTTCAAGTTGTAGTTCACATTGTCCAACCCGGCAACAAATTAAAAGTTGCTATATAGTGACTGAAAAAGGGAAAAAATATTTTCAGATATCCTAAATCTTTTTTTATTGTCTTTTTGTTCCAAAAAGTGAGACGCTTAATTGGGGTATTGCTGGAGTTATAGAGGAAGATGAATATGTTAAAAGAATTCTGTAAACTATCAACTTGTGTGTGGTGAGACGACCGATGTTCTGAGCAAATAGTGTCATGGAGTCTATTGGTGTGACAAGTTATTTTTATGTTATTTGTGATCGTGGTTTTTTGATGCTGGTTGTTGTAGTTGGTTGGTTTTGGCTTTTTTTAGGTTGTGATAAACAAGCTAGTGCATTAATAGTTGTTATAAGCGCGTTGAGGTTATTACAGGGTCGTTAGTGAGGTTAAGTTTTAACTATACAGTTCATTGATACTGAAGGGAATTTATATTTAAGCAATAGTTGTGTTAATAGGACTATTATGATGGTGTTGTAAGAGTATTGATATTGCTAAAGCAATGAATATTACATGCTCAGCGTAGATGAGCCTGATAAAAAGACTGCGTGTTAAGTGTTTTAGTGCAGCAATTGTTTACCGATGTATAACTCTATTAAAGACGGAAAATTGTTTGCTATGTGGCTTTGTTAAGTTAGTGCTTACTCAATTTTTTAGTATGTTTGGTTTTCAATAGTTGACTGTGGTTAAGTTTTCAAAATTTGTTGAATTTATTATTACAACTGTTCAGGGTTAAAATTGTATGTTCTGTTTTAATCAGGTAAATGAGTAAAAAGATTTGTCTATTTAAAACGTATGTTTTATTAGCTGTTGATTGAAATATGTTGTGGGGTTAAATGTTGGTAGATGCAGATCGTATAGATAGGCTTAACGCTACTGAGGAAACATATGTTGAGACTATAGATGTGCTTATGAGGAAACTTGGTTATGCTGTTGTAACGGATATTGCAAAAAAGCTAGATGTTAAGTCGCCCAGTGTTACAAGTATGTTAAAAAGGCTTGATTCATTAGGGTTTGTAAAGTATACGCCTTATAGGAACGTTAATTTAACGTCAAAAGGTAAGAGTTTGGCGGTGTTTCTTAACCGTAGGCATAAATCTCTTCAGGCTCTGCTTCGGTTGCTAGGTGTAGATGAGGTTACTGCTGAGAAAGATGCGTGTGCAATAGAGCACATTGTTCATGCATCAACTCTTGAGAAGCTGGAAAAATTTGTTGATTTTGTGCAAAATACGCCACAGGGTTCAGTCTGGTTAGAGTGTTTCAAAAATAATGAGTTAAACGGCTGTGAATTACAAAATTGTCCAATTAGTTCGAGGGCAACAGAGCGCTAAATTGTTATTTTTTTCAAATTGCCAGTTAAATTGTGAATGTGTATTGGTGTGGGACACGTCTCCTGTCTATTTGTACTGTATGTTGAATTTGAACCTCACCGGTTATGGCGATATCGCCATAGTACTTGCGCCTCTTTCGCTAATTTTCGCTTTTCCTCTTTTTTTGTATGTTTCTATCCTTTTTGGACTTTATGAACAATAGTGCAATGTTATTGTGCTATTGTCTCTGCTCTGATATGCCCTCAATACCTGGGGACTTATTCATCAAGCATAAGCGATTTTTACGTTTTTTCAGTCTGTTTAACTGTTCTTGCTCAACCTCTGAAATACTCTTATCGGGGGTATAGGCAAATTCTCCGGCATAATCCCACCTACACGTTCAATAACGGAATGAACCTCACGCCCAACAATATAATGCGCATCACAAGCCGCCGACACATTCTCTGTGTTTTCACGTTTCAACTTGCTCTCTGTTTGAGATGTACGAAACAAATTTACAATCAGTTTCTCACTACCCATAAAATCAAGAATCGAGAGTGGTGACTTAAATATATCTTGTTGGTGTTTGTTACTTAGAGTGAATGAAGTGAGTACAAATGTTGAGGTAATTTGTAAGAAGTG
>WRGM01000166.1 GCA_009787175.1 Candidatus Bathycorpusculum fermentans
GAAAAGTCTGCCTATACTACCATCTCTGGAATCATCACAGGAACAGTAACATCACTATTTCAGAATCCCCCATACGACTGAATAGCTACAAAAAGAATAAAGGTATAGTTGTTAAATATTTTTTTGGGTTATCGTCTTCTGTAGCCTTTTGAGTGGCGTTCGCTTTCTGCGCGTACTTTGACGATGCCGCGGTGTACTGCGCATGAGATGCAGTAGTATTTGGTGTCAACCCATGAGGCTAGGAATGTGCCTTTTTGTCGAAGTTCTTTTGCTAATTGTGGCTCAACAAATGAGACTCTGCGTGTGGATCGTTTTGCTTTGTCACGCGGCACCATTGCACCACAGTGTTCGCATTGAACAAGATTGTTACTCCCTTTACTTCCTTTTGCTCTTCCTCGACTTTTCCGTTTAACTGGCATATTTTTAACCTCATTTTTTATTCAATATTAAGTTAACTGTCTTATATATCTGCTCATATTTTTAGCAGAGAAGCAAGGTTTGCTTTCTGATTTATTACAGGAATTATTTTACCAACTGTTGAAGTCATCAAAGTTGTTACGCCTGGACCGTGCCCGGCGGTTATACAGTTAGTATGAACTATTACACCTATGGAAACTGCACCTCTTCGGTAAATTCTTCCAAATGAGTGATCAGCATCCATTATAGCAACAAGGTCGCCAAGTCGCAGGTCTTCAAGTCCGAGCTGTTGAACTATGGAGTTATCAAATAGCTGTATGTCATAGTCGCCGCTGTTAACCTGATTAGCGCCTAGGCCGGAGCCCATTATACTGGCAGGTATGATATGTGTGACGGGGATTTCGAGTTTTTCGCCGTTGACCTGAGGGTTTATAGCGTCAAGTAGGCATGGGTCCATGTTTAATATTTTTATGTCGGGGTAATCTAAGAGTTTGAGGCCGGTGCCATAGGCTTTTATTTGTATATGGTCGCCGATGGAGAGTTTGTCGAGGGGTTCAGGTTTGAAGTCTATTAAGACATGTTCTATGCCGCCGTGTTTTCCTGTTACTGTGCCTACTGCGCCTTTGGCGTCTCCGCTAGTAATTGTGGCTTGATTTCCTATGCATGAGAGTATGTTATATGCGGTGTTTGCGGCTCCGCCGGTGCGTGGGTCGTTTTCTTTGTTTGTAGAGCTAACGCCGGGTTCTACATGGTCTGCTTCCCAGCCACATGCAAAGTCGCCTATGCGAAGATTATATGTTATTCCGCCTACGCCGGGTAGTATGCAGGGGGTTCCTGTTGGGGAAATGTTGTAAACGTTTTTTATTGTTGGACTGGCTATTTCTCCCATAACGGAGATTTTGACGAGTTTTTCACGATTTGTTCGCAACATTAGAGACATCTGTGTTTACTAAAGGATAGAGGAATATAAACTTGCAGAATACTGGTCTAAAATTGGATAATCGGTTGTTGGGTAACTCTTAAATTGCACTTTTCTTACTCTCAATATAATATTAGCTTTAAAGGGGATGTACATGGCAGAGTTTGACTTAAAAACGAAAATGGTAGTAAAAGATGTAATGAATAGTCCCGTAGTGACTGCTGATGAGAGTAAAACAGCAAATAACATTGCAACTATAATGGATAGCGCAAAGATAGGCGCAGTGGTCATTACTAATAGGGAGGGAAAGCCTATTGGAATTATTACTGAGCGGGATCTTGTAGTTAGGGTTATTGCGAAAAATAAAAAGCCTGATGAAATTAAAGCCAGAGAAATCATGAGTAAACCGCTTATACCTGTTGATCCTGAGGCTACTATAAGTGATGCGGCAAGGTTAATGAGTCGTAAGAATGTGAGGCGTCTGGTTGTGTTCTATAAAGATGTTTTAGCAGGTATAGTTTCAAATAAAGATTTGTTAAATGTTATGCCAGAGCTTATTGAGATAATACAGGAGCGTACGCGTATAGAGGAGGCAAGTATTGCAGGTGAACTGGAAGAGTCTCCGCAGGCAGGTTATTGTGATCAATGTGAAGCTTACTCAGAGAACCTCAAAGAATGCAATGGTCAAAACATCTGTGACGAATGCCGCATAGAACTTGAACAAGAAAAAGAATAGTAACTATTCAAGCTATAACTTAGGGTAGCGGCTAAACTCTTATTTATTTACCTTTACAGTAGTAATATTGTCGTGTGTTTCCTTGATTGCTGACTTAGTCTTAAGTAATTCTAAAGCTTACATAAAAGGCGAGATTCTTGAATGTAGTATAGCTATTGAAGAGGATAAATACATAAAAATTGGTAAGCAGCCACAGATGCCCAATGCTGATCAAAAGATTGATCTGCACGGTCTATTGGTTTTGCCGGGTTTAATAGATTCTCATGTGCATCTTAGAGATGAGGAGAAGGCATACAAGGAAGATTTTATTTCAGGTACATCAGCTGCGGCGGCAGGAGGCTTTACCACTGTGTTAGATATGCCGAATAATCAGCCGTTAACTAATAGTGTTGAGGCATTAAGGAATCGTTTAGATATAGCAAAAAGTCGCTCGCTTGTAAATGTAGGTCTGTATTCAGAGTTTCCTGAAAATTTAACGGAACTGCCAAAGATAAGGCAGGGAGGTGCTGTTGGGTTTAAACTGTTTATGGGTTGTCAAATGGGTGGTTTAAATCTTGATGATGACCATGTTTTGGAGGCGGGGTTTAGAGTGGCTGGAGAAGTGGGTGCTGTTGTGGCTATTCATGCTGAAGATAAGACGCAGGTTACCTTTAGTGAGCAGCAATTTAAAAAAGTTAGGCGTAATGGGGTTAAGGAGTTTCTTCTTGCTCATACAGAGCAGGCAGAGGTGCAGGCTATAGAGAGAGTGCTAAGGGTCAGTGAGGGCTCAAATGTGCATTTGCATTTTTGTCATATTACCAGCAAACAAGGCTTAGAAGCTGTTAAGGAGGCAAAGGGGGCAAGTAGGAGTGTTACATGTGAAGTTACGCCTAATCATTTACTGTTAACATCCGCAGATACGGCGCGTTTTGGTATGATGGCAATTATGGCACCACCTTTGCGGGATAATGTGCATAAAGAGGCGTTGTTTGAGGGAGTAATTCAAGGTGATGTTGATACAATAGGTTCAGATCATGCGCCGCATACGTTTGAGGAGAAAACTGTAGATAGCGTATGGGATGTTAAAGTTGGTACACCAGGACTAGAAACAACGTTACCTTTAATGTTAACACTAGTTGAAAAGAGAATGCTAACTTTTCGGCGGCTTGTTGAAGTATTTGTAGAGAAACCTGCAGAAATTTACGGCTTAACAAGTAAGGGCAAGCTTGAAAATGGAAAAGACGCAGACTTGACAATCATAGACTATAAACAGCACTGGACAATAGACTCGTCAAAGTTTAAGTCTAAAGCTAAATTTTCACTCTATAACAAATGGGAAGTAATTGGTAAGCCTGTTAAGACTTTTGTAAACGGCACCTTGATAATGGACGCGGGAGAAATTGTTGCCAAACCGGGCGAGGGAAAAGTAATACGAAAATAGACGTAAAACATCCAATTTCTTTTAGTTACAGCTTTTCATGTTTTAGTGTAATTTTATACATTGATACTCTTTGCTAAACTATATCGTTTTTTCATAGTTACAGCCTAAAATCTGCAGTGTTTTTTGCACATACAAGTTTTTTGCTATAAATATGTCAATTTTTCATGTACTGTTTTTTGTGTATGTGCAAATTATGACCCATACACGAAAGACAATAAAAGACATTAAAAAATAGGTATGTATTTAGCTCTCAGCAAAAATTTCGTTAACATTTAACCTTTCATGCCATTTTTTTTGCGCAACAAACACAGCTACATATACAAATTCCTGTATAGATACTTTAATAAAAACACGCAAGCTAAATACATACAAAAATAGCATCGTATATTTTTTATAACCTGCAATTCCACACAAATAATCTGGTTATTTTAAAAAAATTAATTTTATTAATGGTTCTAATTCACGATGTTGTATGTGTCAAAAAGTCGCAGAATTTAGGTTACAGATGCAGCAGATTAGTTTCATAAACACAATTTTTCGTTAGGACAAGTTATAAAGGATATTTGAAGTGTAAAAATTTAGTATACATATTTAAAATAAAAAACTCAAAGCAGTATAGGACATAATTAAATTTGGGTATAACTAACATCATCAATTAGATGCAAACGAAACTAAAACCTAATTTTATCAATGAGTAGCAACTTAACTTTTAGGTAACTACATATTTAGCGGTTTGTATTAATGTCACAACGTTAGCATTGTCATCCTGTATCAAACGAAATTAGAAAAAAATTATTCAACATAAACAGTCGCTAAGAAGAGCCCAGGTAAATAAAAAATTGTGGTTATAGTAACCATTTGAGCGGTATGTCTTGGAATGCACCGTCAGGTAATGTTCTGCGGATTGTTATAGGCAGAATTGCTATTTCTATCTCTTTTAAAGCAATACCAATTGGGTTAGAAACGGCTTCGTCCGCGTCAACAAGTATTGGTGCACCCATACTTATTTGTAAGGCTCTTGCACCAACGATCCTAGCTTTTTCAAATCGAGTTACTTTTGGTGGTCCTACAGTTACTTGGTTGTTAGACATTTTAATATTCTCCAATATCTGGATATCCGCCACCCATGCCGCCAGGCATTCCTCCGGGTGGTGCGGGGGGCATTTTGTTTTTATCTGAGGCTATAACATTATCTATTTTTAGTATCAAAGAAGCTGCCTCATATGCTGATTTGATAATTTGACGTTTAACGGCCACTGGGTCGTAAACATTCATTTTGGTCATGTCTTGGATTTTACCGCTGTTAGCTTCTATGCCTGCCCATGTATCGCCTTTTTCATGCCTGGTTCGTAATTCAGCTAATATATCAATTGCGTCTAAGCCAGCGTTTTCAGATAATGCTGTTGCAACAGTTTCTAGGGCTTCAGCGAAGGCTATTATGGCGAGTTGTTCTCTGCCGCGTATTGTTTGGGCATATTTTTTGAGGTTTATGGCCATTTCCATTTCGGATGCGCCTCCGCCTGCGACAAGTTTTGGGTCTTGGACGAGGTCGCGTACAACGCAGAGTGCGTCGTGTATTGAGCGTTCTGCTTCATTGTTTAAGCGTTCGGTTCCACCGCGTATAAGTATTGTAACTGCTTTGGGGTTTTTGCATCCTTCTATGAATGTCATTTTGTCATCGCCAATTCTGTGTTCTTCGACTAGTGCGGCGTAGCCTAGGTCTTTTGGTGAGAGGTCATTTATGTTAGAGGCTATTTTTCCGCCTATGGCGCGTGCGAGTTTTTCCATGTCAGATTTTTTGGCGCGTCTGATGGCGACTATGTTTTTTTTGGCGAGGAAGTGTTGTACCATATCGTCTATGCCTTTTTGGCAGATAACGACGTTTGCTCCTGTGGCAGAGATTTTTTCAACCATGTCGCGGAGCATGTCTTCTTCTTGTTTTAGGAAGAGCGCGAGTTGGTTTGGGTCTTCTATATTGATTTTTGAGTCCATTTCTGGTTTGTCATTTTCTAGGGAGGCGTCAATGAGGGCTATTTTTGCGTTTTCAACGCGTTTGGACATGCCGGAGTGGACTATTTCTTTGTCGAGTATTATGCCGTTTACGAGTTTTGTGCTGCTTAGTGATTCGCCTGTTTTCTTTTCTACTTTGACGTCATCGACGTCGGCTTTGTATGTGCCGTCTTTTTGTTTTTCAGCTACTTCAAGTATTGCTTTAACGACCATGTCTCCGAGGTATTCTTTGTATTCAGCGACAAGTTTGCTTGACAGTGAAGTAATTGCAGCTTTTTTTAGGTATTCTTGTGATTTGGAGATATCAAAGGATAGGGCGATTTTGTCCAGGATTTCGAGAGCTTTTTCTGAAGCTTTTCTGTAGCCATCGACTATTACGGTTGGGTGAATGTTTTTGTTTAATAGTTCTTCGGCGTGTCCTAATAGTTCTCCTGTTATAATAACTGCGGATGTGGTTCCATCGCCTACTTCATTGTCTTGTGTTTTGGCGACTTCTACGAGCATTTTTGCTACTGGATGTTGAATATCCATCTCGTCAAGTATGGTGCGTCCGTCGCTTGTAATGGTTACGTCTCCAAAGTTGTCAACAAGTAGTTTGTCCATACCTTTTGGTCCAAAAGCGCTTTTTACACTTTCTGCAACAACTTTGGCTGCAGTTATATTGTTGTGTTGTGCTTCTCTTCCGCGGGAACTATTTGTGCCTTCTTTTAGTACAAGTATTGGTACGCCGCTGGCTTGTGTAGATGTTGATGACAAATTTAGTAAACCTTCCTTTAATGCGAACAACAACAAAATGCCGCTATTAATATAAGTTTTTCTAGTAACATCAAACTATTTTATCTGGGACATTTAGTACATTTATTGCTATTTTGTAGCGGAAAAGGGTTGTTTGTATATTTGTAGGGTTTGTTGTTTGTGTCGGCGTTTTTTGGTGTGTATTAGTATATTGAGATTTTTTCTATTCCCGGGGTTTTTAGGATTTGTGGTACGAGTTCGCCTGGGATTTTTTGGTCTACTATTATGGTGAGTTTTGGTTCTGGTGATAGTTCTGGGTCGTCTACTATTGCTTGTCGTATGCTTATGTTGGCGTTGGCTAGTATTGTTGCTGTGTTGGAGAGTATACCAGGGTTTTTGGCGTTTGTTACTGTTATTTCTATTACGTTTAGGTTTAGGTGTTTGGCTATTTCTTTTAGTGAGTGACCTGCGGGGCGGATTTCTTCGAAGATTAGTTTTAGTTTTTGGTTTTTGTTTATGTCGTTTAGGGTTTCGTTTACGGTGCGTCGGTCTACTTTTGCGGCGCGGGCTATTCGT
This sequence comes from Candidatus Bathycorpusculum fermentans, assembly GCA_009787175.1. Classification (GTDB taxonomy): domain Archaea; phylum Thermoproteota; class Bathyarchaeia; order Bathyarchaeales; family Bathycorpusculaceae; genus Bathycorpusculum; species Bathycorpusculum fermentans. Next base: position 6,814 of record WRGM01000166.1, read on the forward strand.
ATGGGGGGGATTTCTATTTGGTTTAGGTATATTTTGTTGTTTTTTGTGTTTAGTCCGTTTTCTATTAGTGTGCGGGCTACTTTTAGTCTTTCGGGGTGGTTGTTGAAGTGTGTTTTTATGGTGTTCCACATAGTGTGTCGTGTGTATGTTTTTGTGTGTTTGGGTATAAAAATGTTGATTTGTGTTTTGTTTTCCTCACGTTTTAATGTACAGTTTTGTACGTGTATGTACTGAAATATTTATATAAAGCTTAGCAACACCATAAAATAGGAAAGAAAAAAAGATGACAATAACACGAAAAATCCTACTAAAAGAGGAAGACATACCAAAACAATGGTACAACATAATACCAGACCTCCCACACCCCCTTCCTCCATTCATAGACCCCAAAACAAAAGAACCAGGCGTCGGCATAGTCCCACAAATATTCCCCAAAGAAATAATAAACCAAGAAATCAGCCAAGAACGCTGGATAACAATACCAGAAGAAATCCGAGAAATCTACCGCATCTGGAGACCAACACCACTCTTCAGAGCAATAGGACTGGAAAAAACACTAAAAACCCCAGCAAAAATCTACTACAAATACGAAGGCGCAAGCCCATCAGGCAGCCACAAAACAAACAGCGCCGTACCACAGGCATACTACAACATGAAAGAAGGCATAGAACGCGTAACCACAGAAACCGGCGCAGGCCAATGGGGCTCAGCACTCGCATTTGCAACCTCCATATTTGGAATAAAAGCAACCATATACATGGTAAAAGCCAGCTACGAACAAAAACCATACCGCAAAATGCTAATGAACGCATACAACGCAGAAGTCTTTGCAAGCCCCAGCAAACAAACAGAAGCAGGAAGAAAAATCCTCCAAGAAGACCCAGACAACCGCGGCACATTAGGCATAGCAATAAGCGAAGCCGTAGAAGACGCCCTAGAAAGCGGCAAAACAGGCAAAAAAGCCAACTATACCATAGGAAGCGTCTTCAACCACGTATGCCTACACCAAACAATCGAAGGACTAGAAGCAAAAAAACAACTCGAAACAGTCGACGACTACCCAGACGCAATATACGGCTGCATAGGCGGAGGCAGCAGCTTTTCAGGATTAATGTGGCCATTCTACCGCGACATTGTAACAAAGAAAGCACCTAAAGAAACTAGACTAATAGCAGTAGAACCAACCGCTTGCCCAAAAGTTACAAAAGGCGAATACACCTATGATCACGGAGACACAGCTAAATTAACACCACTTGTCCCCATGCACACATTAGGACACGATTTCATGCCAGCACCCATACATGCAGGCGGACTACGCTACCACGGCATAGCACCAACCATAAGCGTCCTAGCACAAGAAAAACAAATAAGCACATTTGCAGTAAACCAAATAGAAGCCTTTGACGCAGCTAAAACATTCATCCGCAGCGAAGGCATAATCCCCTCCCCAGAATCAACACATGCCATTAAAGCAGTAATAGACGAAGCACACAGATGCAAAGAAACAAATGAAACAAAAACATTACTATTCATACTAACAGGTCACGGATTCTTTGACATGGCAGCCTATGGAGAATACTTTAACGGAAACCTGCAACCATATGAGTATCCTACAGAAAAAGTTGCTGAATCTATGAAAAAACTTCAAAAACTTTATCCATGGCTAAATGATGTACGGAAAAAATATATCAATAACAGGCAGTAAACTCAACTTGCTCTAAATTTTTATTTTTTTTTCATTTGAATGGTTGATTTTTATGTCTGAAACTACTAAACCCGTTGTTAGAGCTATAGGTTTTATTGTTAATCCAATTGCAGGTATGGGTGGAACTGTTGGGTTAAAGGGTACGGATGGGAGAGATATTTTTGAAAAAGCTGTTTCACTTGGTGCAAAGCCCATTGCGGCAGTAAGGGCTGAAAAGTTTCTATCTGAGCTTGCGCCGTTTAAGCAGAGTATTTATTTTCTTGTTGGCGCGGGGGATATGGGTGAGATAGAAGTAGAAAAACATGGTTTTAACTATACGGTTATTGGTGAAAGGCGGTCACAGACAAGCGTGGAGGATACGGAAAGTATAGTTCGAGGTATTATTGAGGCGAAGGTGGATTTGCTTGTTTTTTGTGGTGGTGATGGTACAGCAAGAGATATTTTGAAAGTTGTTGGGACTAAATTGCCGGTGTTGGGAGTTCCCACAGGTGTTAAAATGCATAGTGCAGTTTTTGCGATTAATCCAAAGGCTGCGGCGTATGTGGTTTTTGGTTTTTTGAGTGGTGAGTTGCCTGTGCGTGAGGCTGAGGTTATGGATGTGGATGAGTGGGCTTTTAGGGAGGGCCGTTTGTCTGCAGAGCTTTATGGTTATGTGTTAAGTCCTTATGAGCCGCGTTTAATTCAGGTAAGTAAGATAGCAAGCCCGATGTCTGAGGATGAGGTGCGTAGTCAGACAGCTATTGCTGTGTTTGTTATAGAGGGTATGCAGGCGGAAATGTTGTATATAGTTGGTCCTGGTACTACTACGCGTGTTATTGGTGATTTATTGGATCAGGAAAAGACGCTTTTGGGTGTTGATTTATTTGTTGATAAGAAAATAGTTGGTGGGGATGTTAATGAGGAGCAGATTCTTCAGGTGTTAAAGGGTAGGTCGGCTAAGATTATTGTAACGCCAATTGGTGGTCAGGGTTTTATTTTTGGTAGGGGTAATCAGCAGATTAGTTCCAAAGTTATAAGGCATGTTGGTTTGGATAATATAAGTATTGTTGCTACGGAGGGTAAGGTGCAGGGGCTTAAGAGCCTTAAAGTGGACACGGGAGATCCAGCGTTAGATTTATTATTTAAAGCACGGCGTTTTCAGGTTCTTGTAGATTATGGTCGTTGGCAAGAGTTAGGTGTAGAATAGGATATTGTGTGTGAAATCCTAAAATATGTAGCTGTTGTTGTATTTTTGTTGTTGATTTAAGTGATTCCTATTAACATGCCTAAAGTTGGGGAAGAAGAAGCTCAAGCGGTGTTAGATGTTGTACGTAAAGGTCCTTTGACTAACGCGTTAGGTAAGGGTCCTAAAGTGTTAGAGTTTGAGGAGAAATATGCTAAATTTGCAGGTGTAAAGCATGCTGTCGCGGTTAGTAATGGGACTATAGCGCTAAATGCGGCTCTTTTAGCAGTTGGTGTTAAGCAAGGTAATGAGGTAATTGTTCCAAGCTTTACATTTATAGCTACAGCTGAATCAGTTGTTTTTGCAGGAGCTAAAGTGGTTTTCGCAGACATTGACCCAGAAACATATACTCTCTCACCAGAAGCCGTAAAACAAGCAGTAACTAGCAAGACTAAAGCAATTTTGCCTGTTGACCTATATGGTTACTCAGCAGACATAAAGCCGCTACGGGAAATTGCTGAAAAATATAACTTGGCATTAATTGAAGACGCCGCACAAGCTCATGGAGCTACATATCAGGATAAGCCTGCAGGGTATTTCTCAGATGTTGCATGCTGGAGTTTGTATGCAAGTAAAAACATAACCACAGGTGAGGGGGGCATGATAACTACAGATGATGACAAACTCTGCGAAACTCTACGATTAATTAGAAACCATGGAGAGAGAGAAAAATACACCTCAGTTCTCATGGGCAATAACTATCGTATGCCTGAAATAGAAGCCGCAATAGGTATAGTACAGCTAGAAAAATTACCACAATTCGTAGCTAAACGCCGTCAAAACGCGCAGCAACTCTCAAAAATACTCCAACAATCCAAACGGCTCAAATTACCCACGGAAACAAAAAGCAATCAGCATAGCTGGTATCTTTACACCGTAAAACTAATTGACGGTACAGAAGAGGAACGCAACCTAATTCTTAAAGCATTAAGAGAAAAAGAAGTAGGTGCTGAAGCATATTATGTAAATCCAGTAAACACCATGGAATTCTACCGCAATAATTATGATAACTGCAAACTACCAGAAACTGAGAAGGCAGCAAAACAAGTATTCAGCTTGCCTATTCATCCAAATGTCACAAGTGAACAAATTGAATATATTGGAAAAACGCTTTTATCATTGCTTTAGCCGCTGTTTTTATTTCTTTTTTACAGTATTTTTTTGTTGTTTAAGTGTTTTTACTGTAAGAGTTAAATATTTACAGTGAGTATCATTACTAGTTTCAATAAAAAGTTAGTTTTCTCTTGAGGCGTGGAATTTGAGTGTTGAAGCAGATGTTTCGCGTGTAAAAATAAAATTTGTCTTAGAAAATGTAGGGGAAGCCGAAGGTGAACTTGTTAGGTTTAAAGCACCAATGACTATTGATACTATAGTTCGTAAGCTTCCAATGTCAGGTAGGATTGCTTTGTATAAGGAAGAGATTTATTTTGAGATTCCCGTAAAAATGGGGAAAGAAAAAGCTAAGTCGTCAGTTGAAGCAGGTACTATTGCTTTTTGGCCTATGGGTAATGCGTTATGTGTGTTTTATGGTAATTCTCAACCGTATAGTCCAGTGAGTATTCTTGGTAAGATTACTAAAAATCTTGACTTGTTTAGAAATGTAAAAAGTGGAACGATAATTAAAGTAGAGTTGCTACAGAATTCAAATGTAGAAAGCTAGCTGGTTAGTTTTAAAAGTTCAGAGAGCTTTCAGACCATAAGTCGAGTAATCGTTGGCATTCCTGTTTAACAGTTGGATCTGTAGTTTTTTCTTTTAATGCCTGTAGGAACTCTGTGCGTTTCAATATAGAGCGTTTTTCTGCGTTTCCTCCATAATAGAGTTCGCCATCGAGATACTCTTTTGCGCTGTAAGCTTTTTGTACTAGTAAACTGGCTGCGTCTGTAGGGTTTTCTACGGCGTATTGGTTTGTCCAGATTGCGATTTCTGTTTCTCTTAGCTGGGTGATACCGTCGATTTCTGTTATCTCTTTGATGTATATTCTAAAAAAGTCGTAATATCCAGCGGTTTTCAGGTATTCTAGAGCTGTATTAACTTTATTTTTAAAATTCTCTGTGCCATCGATTGTTATGTCGTGTTTATACCCTTTACTTATTAATTCTTTAGCTTCGCGTATTTCTTTTATTGTATATAGTTTTTGTGGAAAACTCGTAAAGGCAACGACCTTGGATAGTAAAATAGGTATGAAAAATGCAGTTTTTAGGCTGCAGTTTTGTAGATTTTTAGGTTGTGGCTAGCTGAAACAAGTTCGATTTGTCCTGTTGTTTCGAGCTGTTCTAGAAAGTCTTTTGCAGCACTAATGCGTATGCCGAATCGTGTGGCTATGGCGTAGGGTGTTAGGGCACCCATTTTTTTGACTTCGGCAACGATTTTTTGGTCTTTAACATCTGGAGGTAGGATTGCTAGTTGTTTTTTTTCGCGTGGTGGTCCTGCTTTTTCTTTCTTTTTTGCATCTTTTGCAGCTTTGTCTTCGTCGGTTTTTACTTGTTGCTTTTCCATCTGTTTAATACCGAGCTTCTTTTTTCCGCCCATATCTTTCACCAATTAATTTGAGTATTGCAGATTTTAGTATGGCTGAGTTATTTCAACCTTATGCTGTTCTTTCCATTCTTTGATTGGGACGCCAAGTTTTTTTTCTACTTCCTGTCTGTGAATTGAGTTCATGGTGCAGAAAGGTATGATTCTGCCATCTGGAACGGCATAGTGGATGAGGCATTGTTGTACGCGTTCGAGGTCGAAATTGTATGGGTCCATGAAATGCATGGAGGCAATCAATATTGACTTACGTTGTAGGTCACCGAGAGATTTGTAGTCGCCTTTTGTTAGGACCCCGAGTACGTATTTGCGTAGGAAGCCGAATTTAACGTATCGTATAGCGCCGGCTAGGCGGAGTTTAGCTTCTGTCTTGTTTCCCTTTGATGCGAGTTCGTAAACTTTGGTCATAGTTGCAACGAATTTGTCAACATTAGCTAGTTTTGTAATTGGTATAATTTTGCCTTCTTCAACTAGTAGATATGTGGCCATGCCGCAGTGTGGGTGAGAGGAGAATTCTATGTATCTTCTATCTTTTAATGCGCCCACAGCTTTTGCTATTGGAGCAACTGTAGGTACGGGATAGAAGTCAGATGCTTTAATTACTCCGTTTGTTTGTTCTTCAACATTTTTCATAAAGTCTGTAATGGTAATTCGCATGTTTTCGCGCTCTTGTGGGGGTAGACGTCCACAGAGGCTTACGGGTTGAACGTTTATGCAGCGTATGACATCAAAGTTTTTAACGGCAAAATTGATGATATCACCAAGTTGGTTATCGTTGACACCTTTTACTAATGTAACAACGAGGACTACGCTTGAAAGCCCAGCTTTTCGGAGGTTCTCTATGGCTTTCATTTTTATGTCAAGGAGGTCTATTCCTCGGATGAATTTATAGACCTCAGAGGTTAAACCGTCAAATTGGAGATATATGGTGCTTGCGCCAGCATCCTTTAGCTCTTTAGCGTATTCTACGCTTTGAGAGATGCGCAAGCCGTTAGTGTTTACCTCTACATGGCTAAAGCCGAGTTCTTTGGCTTTGCGTATGAAATCGGGCAGTTCCTTTCGAATGGTAGGTTCACCTCCTGAAAACTGTAATGCTGTAGCAGGAACAGGCTTGTTTGCGCGCAGGTTTTCTAGCATCCCGTAGACCTGCTCTTTTGTTGGCTCATATACGTAACCTGCTGAGGTGGCATTAGCAAAACATATAGGGCAGGTCAAGTTGCACCTGTTAGTAACATCTATTATTGCAAGCGCAGTATGCGATTTATGCTGTGGGCAAATTCCACAGTCAAGAGGACACCCCGACTTTGTTTGCGTACGAGGATTAGAGAGACCTTCACCATCGAAACGAAGTTTTTCTGCACGCACATAATGATCATAGTCTGACCAGTAAAGCTCATTAAATACGCCGTGCTCGGGACAAGTTTTTTTAATGAAAACTTTTCCAGCATCTTCATATATTTCTGCATCAAGTGCCTTCAAACATTCTGGACATATACTACGAGTAGTTTTAATATTATTCATCTTAAATGCGCCTTCTAACGTGTAAGCGTTTATTAAAGTACTTAAGAAGCGAAAATTACAATAATAATGTTTCCAGAAGTTTCCTACGGTGATTGAGGGGAAAACATGACTATTAACGAAAACACAAAGACTACATTACATGAAATGGGCTTAAACGCCTATGAAATTGACACCTACATAGCACTCATTAACGGCGGGAAAATGACAGCTATGGAAATAAGCGAAAAAGCCCAAGTGCCCTACAGCAAAATATACGACGCCCTAAACAGCCTAAAAGAAAAAGGATGGATAAAAAGCGGAGAAAACAGACCAACCAAATACTACCCCATACCACCAATAGAAGCAACACGAGCAACCAAAATACGACTCGAAGACAAATACACCATATGGGAAAACACTATAGCTGAAAACCTACAACCACTCTACGAACAAAAAGAAATAATCGAACGCCCCGAAATGCTAATACTAAGAGGACAACAAGCCGTCCTAACCAAACTCGACGAAATGCTAAAAATGACCACCAAAGAAATAGTAGTCGCAGCCCCAAAATTTGCCAAACCCATAATAGCCATAGCCGACCCATGGTTCAACAACCTAAAAAAAAACATCAAAATTCAACTCATGATAACAGGCAACCCCACAGATGGAACATCATTTAAAACCACAAACACAACAAGAGAAATACGACTACGCGACCACATGTTCGGCGGCGGCATCATCGTAGACGGAAAAGAAGCCATGCTCTTCCTAGGAGACGAAAAACCAAGCCTCGTAATCTGGAGCGCCCACATAGGCATAGTAAGCTTCGCACGAGAATACTTCCAATTCCTATGGAACACCTCCACCACATCCCCCTAAAAACACAAAAACTTTCGAATCTTTTTTGAAAAAGCACCTTACCGTTTCCATACAAAAATTTTTGAGGAAAAACTGTCATAAAGTAAAGCCTCAGTTCCCCAACAATAAAATGTTCTTCACAATTCATATGACTCTTCATGCGTTATTGGTTTCATAGCAAAAAACAATAAACATACAAACAAACATAAGCCCACCAACAAATGACTTTTTATGGTAACATTTAGAAAATGCCTAAATCATACAGAGAAGTATTAAACCGACTCAATTAGAACAAGCAAGTATCACAAAAAAGAAAAAAAGAAAAAGTTATGGTTGCCATTTGTCAATGAGATATTTTGCTATCTCACTGCTGTCGCGTGGTCCTACGAGGACTTTCCAGTTGCTGAGTTCTTCGATTTCACCGCTTATGCGTGAGGCTTTGCCGGGTATGATGATTTTGCGGTGTTTTACTTTGTTTTCTATGCCTGTTGCTTTGATTGCGTCTGCAACTTTTTCTGCTGTTAGTTTGCGTCCTGCGACACCGCTGTCAATTGCGCTGCCTTCTGCGTCTACGATAATTAGGTAGGCGTTGGTTTTGCTACTTTCAAGGTCTGCGGCTACTGTGTAGTATGTTAATGCAAAGTTTGATGTGAAGAATACTGGTGAGTTTTCGTTTGGTGTTCCGAATTCTTTTAGTCCTGCGGCTACTGCGACTGGTTTGCGTGGGTCTGTGTATATGTTTTGGCGGAGGATAATGTTTGGTAGTTGTACCCAGCCTTCTGTGCTGTGGAGTATTATTATGTCTGTGAATCGGGTGATGAGCATGCCTGCTACGTAGGCTTCGCGCCATCTGACCATGTCATCTGTTAGGCCTTCTTTGTTTGCCCATATTGTTAGGGGTAGGCCGAGTAGGGGTAGACCGGCTAGTTCGTCGCCCATTTTTGTTGCTGCTCTTCGGAGCATTGTGAAATTGTTTAGTGTGTCGGCTAGACCGTCGTTAAAGAATGTTCCTGGGTCGAGGACTATGTCTTGGACGCCGTAGGTTTGTAGTGTTTTTGCAAGTGTTATGAGCATGTTTAGGTCGTTTGGTGCTGAGGCAACAAGTGGGCAGTTGTACATTAGGGCTAATTCTGCCATGTCTTTCCAATTTGTCGCTGTTGCAGCGTATAGTAGTGGTCGGGCTTTTGGAATTATCATGATGCCTGCTTCTAGGACTGAAGGGTTTAGGGCGCAGAGTATTAGGGGTAAGTTTGTTGTTTCTGAAACTTTTTTGACGCAGTTTTTGAATTTGTCAGCATCGCCTGATGTTGAGCGGACTGCTATCATGTCAAGTTTTAGTGTATTACCTATGTATTCATAGCTAAATTCTTCTGTGCTCTTTATGCGGCTAACTATTTCTGCTTCAGTCATTTCGTCAGTTACATCAATGGCAACTGCTGTTGGATTGAAATATGTAAATTCATGTCTGTACATGACAAGTTTTCCACCAACATGACACGCTTTATCGCCGACGCCTATTACTATTTCTTTCACTGGAGGTTTGAGTAGTTCATGTAATGTTTTAAAGCTCTTTGCATGTTCTGGTTTCTGCAAGGGCTTGCATTGGTCAACATTTACTTCACGTGCAACTAGTTTAGTTGCAAATGCCATACAGTTTTCTTGGCTGCATTCTTTGCAGTTTGTTTTTGGGAGCAGTTTGTAAATGTCTATTGGGCTTAATTCTTTCTTTGCAGCTTTTTGGCTCATTCTTTTTTCCTCCAGTTACATTTTAGCGGAGACCCAGTCAACGTATTTGCTGGGGTCAACTTTTTTGCCGCTAGACAGGTTGTTAATGACTTCTTTTAGGGTTTTAACAGCTTCGGGGTGTATCATCATAAACATGTCTACACCTGAGAGAAGCAATGTTAGCGCGGTGGTTACTTCCCACATGGGACCTCTTAATTCGCGTGGTTCCCATTTGTCGTCCATTTTTAGCCAGGCTTCGCGTGCTGCCCAAGCGTTGGTTGTTCCAGAGGACATGGGGTGTGCGAGTTCGCTGTCGCCTAATAAGCCAGATAGTCTTGCGCGTTCCATGTTTGTAAAGGCGTAATCTAAACCGTAGCCTAATGCGGCGGTGGATAGGTCCATAACTATGTCTTCTCGTCCGAGATAGTCGTAGAGTTTGCGGTTGAGTTCTCGCGCCATGTTTAAGTCCATGGGTGTAAACGCTAGGACGGCGTGGTTGTTTTTCTTGGCCGTTTTTGCAATGTTTTCTATGTTCATGTCGCGTGTAAATGAGCTTAGGAGGAATCTTTCTCCTGGGAAGGCTTGTGAGACTTCTTCAAATAATGTTGTGTCTTTTTCTGGGTCGCCACATCCGCCTATTACGAGGGGTACGTCGACTGCTTGCATTATGTTTTCGATTGTTTTAAGAGTGGATTTTGCAGGGGCATCTTTGAGTAAGGGGTCAATGCTAATTAGGTGTATGGTGACCATGTCTGCGCCGAATTTTTCGACGGCAAGTTTTGCCCAAGCTGCTGGGTCGCCCATGACTTCTTTAACATGCATTTTCACCGCTTTAGATAAGGGTACTTCCATATCGAAGACGTCTAAGGTGACAACGGGCTTATGGATTACAGGGCTTTCAAAAGTATAGAAAGCAGGAGCTTTCTCGCCACCTATAGTTAGACTTCGCCCACGGGTGCCGCCTTCGCTTTTTGTTGCGCCGAGTTTTACCTCAGATATGCTGCTTGAGTATTTTTCAATTGGTAAAGTGAAAGTTTGCTGCATTAAGGCTGCAGGTTTTGTTGGAATGGCATTTGGGAGTTTAAGTCCCGGTATGCTAGCAACGCCGCCGTCAACTCTTATCTCTAAATTTTTGGCTTCTAGCTGGAAGTCATGTAATTCGATGTTTTGGAATTTTGCGAGAAGTTCCAATAATTCTGTTACTTCTATTCCAGCATTTTTATCATCTTTTTTATCTGTCAAGAGCGCTCACCGTTTTTCTGCCTTTGATTCATCTTTCTTGATTACAACTTTGGAAGCATAGATTTTAGCATCTGTTAAAATAATTCTAAATCCGCCGGCAGATATAGGTAAAGTTGACGCAGTCATAACTGGAACAGCTGCTGCAGCGCCATCATCTTCTGTGGTGGCAGATGTAGAGACTTCTTCTGTTACCCATTTTGCAACGATTGGATGATTCTTTGCTTTGAGGAATTCTCTAAGCCCGTCAATGTCTTTGGCATCTTCTTCAGTTGCAATTTTGTCAACTATGTCTTTTGGAATGAAGTCTTTGACTTTTTCTTTGACCTCTTTTGGTACCCAAACAACACGGTTCCAGCCGCCGTCTGCTGCAAAGAATTTGCTGCTTCGCATGTATTCAAGTGACATACCGTGGAAACCGTCTATTTGGCGGCCACCGGCTGTTGAGTCAGCTAGAGTGCTAAAGGGTAAACCGTTGACTGTTGCACCTTTAAAGTTTCTTTGAACTATGCCAAAGCCGTCGACTTCTGGGATGTAAAATGTTACTGCTTCAAAGCATCCACAGGATGTGTGTGGATGATCAAAGGCTGTATACAGCCAGACTTTGGTGACCTCACCCATGCTGCGTTTCTTGGCGGCTTCATTTATTCCGCTGAATTCACCTTTTTCTTCGTTAATCATATCGCCTCTTGGTATGGCAAATATTGGGCCTTTGGGGTCAATGCTTGCTGAGGCTTTGCCGTCAAACCAGCTGATAGCACCACAGTTGCTATATCTTTGGGGTGTAATAACACAAACGTGGCTTGGCGCGAATGATTGGCAGAGTACGCAGCCGTAGAATGTGTCTACTTCGCTGTCTTTTAGACCGCGGGCTTTTGCATCGCGTGCTTCATATGATGCAAGGGCTTGTGGGTAAAGTTCAGCTATTTTTGCGGTATCTGTTATGAAAGTGATTTGTAGTTTTTCAATTATTGATAATTCGTTTTTAAATAGTCTGTAGATGACTTTGCCTAATATTTCAAAGCTGTTTAGACCTTTTTGGAAGGATTTTTTGCCAAGTCTCATCCAGATGTCATATCTCTGGTTTAAGTGCATAAAGCCTTCAACAAAGTTTAGGTAGCCATGTAGACGTCTTTCAATGACACCTTCAAGTCCAGCGTCAAGTTGTGCGCCTGCAGCTTCAATTAGTATACCTAATGGGTATATGCCGCCTTCTTTTAGGTCTTTTATGTCTGGACCTATAATGGAGACTTTGCCGTCTTCTACTTGATCCATTGGTTTGACTTGTGCTATTTCGAATTTTTTGTCGACTTGTGGTCCGCCGAGTTCGACATACATGTCATTTCGTCGGATGCGTTCTCCTTCGTATATTACTCCAACTTCTACGGGTATATCTTTAAACATTGACATTTCTTTAGTTTCCTCCAAATGTGGTTGTCATTACTTTAAGATTATTTGCCCAAGTTTCAAGGCTGGCGTTTGGAAATGACCAGCTTGCGTGGACATGATACATGTTATCAAGTGTCATGGTTTTTAGTGTGGGCGCGAAATGTTTTAGACCTGAAAGAATTAAGGCCTGCATATAGTAGGGCATGCCGACCATTATTACAAGGTCGGGGTGGCCTTTGCCGTCAATTCCCATCCATGTGGGGTCTACAACGCGTTGACCTATTTCCATTGCGTTCATAAATGCTGCTGGCTGGTATCCGCGTTTTATGAATTCTCCCACCATATGGGCGGTTGCTATTACGGGGACTTTGCTTGCTTTTGCAAGATCTATTATAAAGTCTATAGCTGGGCGGCCTTCCATGAATCGTTCAGTTAGGTTACTTCCCGCGATTATAATGGGGCGGGCGGCTTTTTGGATCATTGCTACTGCGATTTCAGGTTTTGGTATAGAGTTTGCTTTTTTAGTTGCAGCTATTTCTGCACATTGCCATGGTTCACAAGACATATCTTTTTCCTCCGTTACTCCTTCATTTTTCGGACCATTCTTGGAAGTAATGTTGGGTCCGGAATTGGTGTTTCTTTCCAGTTATTTGCATCAAGGACTTTCTGGATTTCATCCTTCATTGTAATGGGTATATCTGCAGCTGTCCTGATAAAGAGAGGGATATCATCTGGCATTACACCCATGTATCGTTTATGTAAGTCAATATAGTGACTGAGTTTTCCAGCGCGACCTTTCCAGGTATCGTTAGGTCTCATTACGAGCTTTGCCATTTGAACTATGCATTCTTCCTTAGTTTCCATTACACTAAAGAGGCTCTCTGGTGCGGGACCACCGTTTACAATGTCACCTGTGCGAGCATCTATAACGTTCCAGTTCTCTGGCTTATCTTTTCTACCTAATAGTGCATGCCTGTATTTGCTTCCATGTGGACCTACTACTACAGGTACACCTAAACGCCAAAAGCCTGCAGCGATCGCAGCAGCTTTTTGTGAGTATGCACCCCAAGCTAAACCAACGGCACCTAAACGGTTATGAATATAGTCGGCTATCTCTTCATAGTTCCCTCTTAGATTGCGTTTTGCGAAAATGTTTGCCACTTTAATCGCTGCACCTGCAACATGACTATTTGCTACACATGAACCAACATTTAGAACTCCTCCAGCTTCAAAGCCACCTGGGAATTCTTCATAAATTGTCTGACCCTCACTATTACGATAACTACCTGCAGCCATTGCACTACAGCCAGATAATACAACTATGTATCGTCTGCTAGCAAATTCTCTTGCAATATCATAGACGTCCTTGCCGCCTTTTGGATAATTACTACAGCCAACCATAGCGATGATACCTGGGATTTCGCCTAGAACTATTGGACCACCAACGCTGCGGATTTCAACATCTGAAACGGCACCTCTGCCACTTCTGCACAGGTTATCTTCACTATACATGGCTTTTTCACCTGCCTTAATTATAAGGCTGTGAATTACAATCTTTTGTGGGCAGGCTTGTTCACATCTTCCACAGCCCATGCAGAACTCATAGAGTTCAGTTAGTTTTGATATATCGCCCGTAGCGGCAGTTTTCATTGCGACTGGGATGGCGTAGTCTTGTGGGCAGTTTCTTTGGCATTGATTACATGATGTGCAAGTTTTTGCAGCTGCAATAACTTCTTCTACTGTTGGGAGAGCGTTTCTGCGTTTGCGTATTGGAGCTACTTTCATGGCAACGCGGACGGCTACTTCCCCGACTTTATCTGGGTCAAGAATTAGTACACCTGCTACTCTTCCACTAACGAGATCGTCAGCAATTGCGTCGGCAGAATCATTTGTGCGGTTTTTGAAGCCGACACAGTTCTTTTCTGAGGCTGCAATTACTGGTGAGCCGATTTTTGCTGCTTCGTCAGCAACATCTGTTCTGACACATTGTTCATCGAGTACAACTACGTCTGCTAGTCCTGCGCGGATAAATCGTAGTTCCCAGCTGATTGGGCCGACTATTCTGCCGCGTGTGTAATAACGTGTTATGTCGTGAGCTGTGCAGCATAGGCCGACTATTTCGAGGCTTTCATCGACTTTGTTTTCTTTTGCATAGTCGATGATGCCTATTGAGGGGACAACATTGTGTCCTATGCACATGATAACTGGTTTTGTGCGGTCAACGCTTCCGATGCCGAGTTTGACAAGTGGTGCTTCTGGGTCTGCTTTGGGGTAATTAAAAGCAGAGATTTGTGCGATGTCGCCTACTTCCATACCTATGTGGTCACACATGCCGACATGAAATGCTTTTGAGTCAAAATCCATTGCGTTAGCTTCTTGACCGGTATGGGCAGTTGCTAGGACTTGTGTTATTTGCTCTTCGACATAGGCTAAAACGTCGTCTAGGTCGCCGAGTGTTTCAGGTTTAATGCCTGTCACAAGTCGTGTGATGGGCGCTTCAACTTTAATGTTTAATCCTCCGACATCTAGAGGATATTTGTGTCCATATTTTTCAATTAGATGATGTACCAAGTGGCGTGAGTGTGCTGAGTGGCATGCTGCGCCGATAGAGCAGGCTATTGCTACAATGCGTGCGGATTGTGCTTCTATGGTTAAGCCGCATGCTCCGCGTTTTCCAGCAGTTAGGTCGCATTTGCCGAAGGTACAGAGGCAGCATGAGTCACAGTCGGGCATGTAGAATGCTTTGTATTTAGTGAGGAGTTTTAAGTCCCAATCTCTTAAGGCTGTCACGGAGGGCATCGGAGTTGGGCCCATGGGCTCGGTGTAATTTTCGTTGACAACTTTGCCAATGGATAACTCGAGATTTTTAACAAGACCACTACTGGTCTTCAGTTCATCTAATTTTATGTGAATGTTTTTGGTGGTCAATTTCTAACCTCTATAAAGGTTTAGATAGATTGCCGTTTGCTCTATTTTTAAACGTTTAGGGTTTGTTTGCATAAAAAGTATGTTATGTATGTTGAAATAAAAAAAAGTGCAGTGTTACTTTTTTAATAAAAAGTATCACTAGCAGAGTTTATGTCACAAACCATACACAAACAAAAAAATTGTTAAAGATAGCCAAGATTCTTCAGCACAGCTTTAACCGAAAGATACGCCGCATTATCATTTGGCAAATCAATAAGAGACTTACCATTAAGCACATAATCATCCAAAAGCGGATCCTGAGCTATCTTCCCCAAATACTTAAACTTTAAAGCCGCCTCAGCCTGCTTACCAAGCTCATCAGGAAAACGATAACCGCCAATTATGTAAAAATTTTTGTACTCCATATCAACTTCCTGAATTATCCTAACCGCCCGGCGCACATGATCCTGAGACTTTTTTGAATGATCCAAAATATCAAAAATATCATCCACACTCGAAGTTATACGCCTATTCAAATTCTCCAAACCCGCAGGAGAATCAATAAGCACATACTCATAATTCTTTGTCAAATTCTCCAAAGCACCCTTAAGAGCAGTATTTGGCATACAATAACAACCCTCAATCCACTTTGTACCAACACCAAGAAAATCAAAATGCTCACCCTCATAAAGACCACTCTCCCAAATACGACTCTCAATCCGCTGCGCCGGAGGAACACCAACCGTCGTACCGCCACCCTCAATAAAAGTGCTAACAATCAAATCAGCAATCGTAAACTTACCCGCCTCCTTAAGGTCGATACCTACCATTTCCGCAAGATTCTGATCAGGATCAGCATCAACAAGCAAAATAGGCGATTTACCAGCCTCAACAAAAGCCTTAGCCATTAAAGTAGTAAAACTAGACTTCCCTGTACCACCACGTCCAACTGTAACAAGAATTTTCATACCAAAAATCTCCCTTAAACAATTCCTTCCACATCTTTAAGTAAAAACTCGCATATATTGTCTATGGTCTTCACAGCAGCAAAATCCTCATTTAACAACGGAGTCTTACCCATCATATCAAACTCTGTAATTTTAGCATCAAAAGGAATAAAATCCAACACAGGCAAACCATGCTTATCCGCAAACCCCTCAATAACCGCCCGCTGCTCATCATTCATAACACGACTACCAACAAGATAGAGCCGCTTCATTCCAGCCTCAGAAGCTAAATCATAAATATGCTTTGCAATCTCTAAAGACTTAAAATTAGAATCCGCAACAATAAGCAAAACATCAACCTGCCTCGCAGTACCCCGCCCAATATGCTCCACACCAGCCTCAAGATCCAACACCACAGCCTCATTAGTTTCAACCACAAGATACCTTAACAATGCACGAATAACCGCTGTTGGAGCACACATACAACCAGCACCCATAGAACGAACAGTACCCATTACAATCAAATTTGCACCCAAAGGCGTAGGAACAGCATAATTACGCACTATATCATCAACTCTAAAATTTAAATTATAAACACCACTATAACCAGAATTAGTTTTCGAATCTATAAGCTCAGCATCATCAGAAATCGGCTTTATACCACGAGCCACCTCCGCAGACAACCCTAAAGTTAAAGCCAAATTAGGCGAAGAATCAGCATCAATAGCTATTGTCTTAAAATTCCGCACAGCAAAACCATAAGCTAAACCACCAGCAAGCAAAGTTTTACCCACACCGCCCTTACCAGAAACTGCAACTTTCATAACAAACCACTACCAAAAACTGTTTTCAGCAAACTAATTTACATTTCCCAAACAAAAAACAGTTACAATGAAGCCACATGAGAAATAACCAGCACTACAAAAAAACAAGACATATGTTAATTAAAAACACAACAACAAAAGTTACCAAAGGTGAAACATAAAAAAGAAAAAGAGGCATGTTTTAGTGGCGGTTATTTCTTTTTGATCCACAAACCAATAAGCACCATAACAATGATTATCGCGATGCCCATGCCAATAATGTATAATTCGTATCATGTGTTCGATGATTCATCAGCTGGGAATGCTAGTAATTCAGTTTGCGCATCAGCCTGATAGTATGAAGCTGAACCGTTAAAGAGCGCATATATGCAGTATTGTCCTTCCTTGTCAGGTGTGAAGCCAAAGCTAAATCTGCCGTTGGCATCACTATTGTTTCGCCTAATGTTACAGAGAGTCTTCACTTATAGATAGATAAGGCTGTTGTTTGGATTTTGGTAAACACCTCAGGTGTGGTCAGATTGAACCATAACTTTATCGAGGTATCCACCATAGTATCACACTTAGAAACCACCTTAGTCCAACGCGTAAACCGCCCCAAATGATGACGCATATTGCTATCATCTTGCCCGATAGCAGTGGCGTGTTTTTTGTCAATGATATGGCACTCTTTGGGCAACACATTGACAAAAACAGCCCAACCGTCTGCATAAAAGATACAGTTTGTTAGGTACTTGACTTTATCATAGAGTTTTTTAAAGGTTGCAGCATCACGATAGCCAAGCACCCAGACCACAACTCGCCGTGAGCCACGATCAACAGCTTTGATGACCCAAAGCATATTTTTTTTTTGAACCAACAAAATACCACATTTCATCAAACCCGCATCTCTTGGAACTTCCCTGAGATTTCTGTGCCGGTAGTTAGGCTCCGGCTTGGACAAACCAACGATATACCAAGAGGGCCAGGTGTCAAAAATTTTGACCAGCATAGTATAGGAAGCTTTGCTCAATAAGTAGAACAGAGTACACATAGCTTTTTTAACAATAACACCCTCATTGGCGCGCTGATCGCCTTCTACAAAATTATATGCACATTCTGCGCATTTGCATCGTTACTTTCCACAGACGAGCCCGTTTTTCACAATATTTTCAGACAAACACTCTTTACACACTGACATGACAAAACCATAATCAAGCAAAGTAACACCGCTCATCTATCTATCGGTGAAGACTCTCAAAAAAAATAACTCCTATGCAACACTAATTACACGATAACAGCATGCCATAATATTTAACATTACCGCGCAACACAAAAGAGCAACAAATAGATAAAAGATTTACATGCTTAAAAAAGTAAATTTTCAAACAATTTAATACATATTGAAAAAATCAGAGACAAACAAGAAGAAAATATAAAACATATCAAAGCCAGGGATAACAGAAAATCACAAAACAGGTTAACAAAAGCAAAACAACAACTGCAAACTCCATTTTTTCCATAAAAACACCAAATATAGAAATGAGAAATTACGGCTTTGGGACAAAATTATTGTTTTTCTTTGTTTAGGGTTTTTTCATCTTCAGGCGTTAGTATGATGTCTCTTGTATAGACTTCTGCG
>WRGM01000167.1 GCA_009787175.1 Candidatus Bathycorpusculum fermentans
CTGTGTATTGACGTTAAAATTATAAATTGACCGCAAATCTTCGATTACTACAATATCATGGGAGGTAAAAACACGGGAATTTCGGATAACTCTTCTTACTAAAAAGACACTATAAGCCGATATAGACAAAATCTCCTTCACCCTATAACTCAATTTACCCTTCATCATTAATAATATAATTAACTAACAACCTATACCACACTTACAAAACAATTTCCAACTAGAGAACATCTTACAAAAAAAGGTGAAAAATAATCATGAATGCTATTTACGATTTTTCTTTATAAACATTACAACTACCACCATAATAACTACTGCAATTAAAGCAATAATAACAGCAAGACCTAACAAATTACCAGAGTTCGATGGTTCAACAGTCGAGTCATTATAAGTATTCTGTGAGTTACCCAAAAATCCCTGCTCCCAACAGTAAGCAACCTCTCCAGTATCACCCCAAACCCCAACCTGAACACCGTAGACATTACCTATTGGATAGCTGAAATAAAAAACCGCCGACCAAAACGGATACAAAGTCAAAGCATCCCTATCCGCACTAAAACTCACACCCGTACCCTGCGCAAGCAACTCATTATTTATGGGATTATTGTACTGCTGTCCAGAAATCATCAAAAGACCCACCTCAGACCGCATATTTGACCAATCAGGCCTAACCTCCACTTCAACCCCATCCTCACCAACCTGATAAAACAGGTGGTCATCACAAAACTTTTGAGCCAAAACAAAAGCAAAACTAACAAACTCTTCCTCAGACGCATAAGTATTCACATCACAAACACGATAAAGCCCAAAACTATCACTAAAAGAAATTGCATTATCCATGAAGTCTATACTCCAACCCCTATTTGGAACAATAACACCATTGACAGTATAAACGAAACTAAAACTGTTTTGTGCTATAAAAAGTGTCATGTTACCTAAAGACACATTTGCAGGAACCCCCTGTGCAGGTAAAGCAGTTGGTGCTTTATTTAACAAGTCTAAAGCCAAAGACACATCCAAAGTGGCAACACCATATTTTTGCGCAAAAATCTCGTACCGCTCGAGAATATTTTTCATTTTTTCAACGGAATTCTTTGGAGTATCTATAGCATAATAAAAAGAACTATCAACCACTCCAACATTAATTGAATTTGGAATACCATTGTAAAAATGACCTCTCACCGTCAGCTCACTACCTTTTACATCGACAAGTTCAAAAGCACAATTTTCCACCTCAACAGAATTCCCATACAGGTACTGCGTAGCAGAACGTTCATTTGTTAGGGTATATTTTGACAAATCAAGCCCAATAACATCGCTTAAAAGAGCAGGCAACTTTTCCTTAGCAGAAAAGTTCTCAGCATTTGCCGTCCCTATATCACAACCTGAATATATTGAAAACATGGAAAGAACTAATAAACTGACCACGAATAGCCCAATTATTTTTAATTTTTTCATCATAGCTCACCTTTTAATATCATTGTATGTACATATTTCCATTTCCTAATACTCGCATCTTACAATAAAACCAGTAATTTGCAAACCCTGGAAAATATGGATCATTTGACCATTGACCCACATTAAGCACCGAAGTACCAAAAGTGTAATAACTACTTGAAGAAATTCTTCCAAAAGTCATTTCCGCAGCATAATCAAGAGATACCTTTACTTTTTCAGGGGTTCCGGTAGCGTATCCTAAGGCATAGTTGTAGAAGTGGTAGACAAAATAGAGATATTGTAAACCAGTACTACTGCTGCCTGCCGGTGGTGCATCAATCATAAATGGTGAATTATTTTCCCAACCAATATACGTATAACTACCAGACGGACTAGTATACCCATTTGTACTCATGCCAGTAGTTCCAGTCCAAGCATAAGGCATACCTACCCTATTATAAACAGAATTACCGACTAAGTGATTATAGCCATATTGAGTATTTGGATTACTGGGAGGCGGATTTGTCGGAGCTGAAGCAGACCAAGTAACTCCTGAAATATTTTGCCAAGCACCATTATTACCCCAATAAAGCCCACCATTACTACAAGTCCACATAAATGTAAAATGCTGCTTACTTGACCCATAAGCAGTAGCATGATTATATATTTCGTAATCAATAACATACGCATTAGGTACATCAGTATAACAGCCAAAATAGCCATAAGGAGAAGGCGGGCTAACACCAGATGGATGACTAAAATCGCCAACCCAAAAAGTTGCTGCCGTAGTTACACCATTACTGGGGTAAGCCACATTATCAAGTACATTATACACATTATTCCGAGTTGTTGAGGCTCCATAAGAATTAGAATTTGACCAACCCTTACCACCAAACATACTATTAACATTAGTACATATCGTAGTTTCCCATGACAACTCATTACTATATCGGGTAGCATTGTAATTGTAGAGAGCGGGATTTAGATGACCCCATTCCATAGCTATTTTTGCAGCATTTGCCGAGTTAACATTAACGCCGGTAAAAAGAGTTAACAAAAATAATGACAATAACATACACACTACAAGTTTCCGTACCATATTTACCCACAACTACTGCAATGGTTAACATACTATTTAAAACTAATTATTAAGACTCAACTGAGAAAACAAGTGTAAAAATTTACTTTATTGCTATTAACTCAAAAGAGCGTCACCATACCTAAAACTATTGCGCCTATTGGTACTGTGACAAGGGCAAAAGTAAAAAATACAATAAAGGGTATTGTAAAAGAGACAAAGACACCATTGGGAAATATTTGCTTGTTTTCTTTTAGAACATTAACGTATTTGGTCAAATCAGCCTCAGCTTTTACAAAACACAATAGTTTTCGAGTTGGTCTACCTTCTTGGAACACCACAGTTTCAGATGGAAAATACCTAAGACCCCCAAGCTTATCTAAAGACACGAGTCTTGCGGTAAAGAGCAACCAGACCTTTTGACGTATAGTAAGGTTAATTCCCTCAAACAGAGAGGGCCTCTTAAAGAGAAAATCCTTTAAGTTTAAAACGAAAATGGTCAAGGGCCACACCAAACTTAGCAAAACCGAATTACAAAACACCACTAAAATTAGGGGCAAAGACAAAAAATTTGGAAATGGATTAAAAACAGCGGGAATCATTGGAACGGTCAGAGCAATAAATAAAAGCGCCTTTAAATCCGCTCCACCAAAATAACCTGACCAAAACAAAACAACCCCCAAAAACACTCCAACCAAAACCGAAACCAAAACAACACCACCATCCAATAAACTAAACCCCACTTGAACAAGAACCAACATAATTCCTACAGGATAAGCCAAGAGCCATACTTTATTTGACACTTGACGATCTTTAAAATCAAACACACAAGCATAAACTAAAACACTTAAAGCAAAAACAAACGGCAACCACAACACCAACAACTGCAACATATTAATCAACCTTCAAAACTACAGAACTTTAAAAACCCACCAACCAACCAACCAACCAAATAAATAAAACACAACACCAACCACCTCACCCTTAACTTAAAATACAATAAACCACTTTAGCAAAAATTGCCATTAAGACCACTCCTCTACTGTTTTTCTTCAAGATAGTCAAGCATTTCTTTAACGCTGACAATGTTTATGTTTCTAAACCTCTTTAGGGACAATAAATGATCATCACCCGACACAATAAAGTCAGCTTTCCCATCATAAGCCGTCTCAAGAACCATATTATCTTTAAAATCACGTTCAACCACATTAAAATTTGAGACCACATCCACCAATTCAACTGTTTGCATCAAAACCTCAAACATCATACCAAACTCATCAACAGTAAACCTAAACTTTGGTCTTTGGATAACGTCCTCAAACTCTTCTAAAATCAAATCCGAAACAACTAGGGTAAACTTTTTCGAAACAGCTTTCCTTAAAAGTACATGTGACTTACCCTCAGAAAGCATGGCACTAACTAAAACGTTAGTATCAAATACAACACGAAACATGTCAACCGTTCATCATCGTCTTTTTTCTGCTCTGACTGCATCTATTTCTTGTTGAATTTCTTCTTCAGACAGGTTTAGATTTTTTTTAGCTATCATGGCAAATATCGCATCCCACTCTTTTTCTAAGTCGGGGATTTCTAGCTTTTTTAGGATAAGCATATCGTCTTTTTTATAAACTAAGAGTTTAGTTTTTGGCTTTATACCTAATTCTTTTCGCAGCGCTTGAGGAATGACCACTTGACCTCTTTCACTCATTATAGTTACTTCAGCATCTACCACAACAATCAACAGTAAGAATATCATACACTAACCCTTAATAAAAATTCTGCACCCTAAACAAACACTACACCCACCAAAAAAATATTAAAAAAAAATAAAAAACATCAAAAGAAAAAAAGAAGAAACCTGACTTCAAAATCTACAGACAACCACCTACCATTTTAAATGAAGCCCTAATCTTCTTCACTTGCAGGCAACCCTTTGCTATTGTTGTCTTGTTCTTGTGTTTGTTCCTGACCAAGCTGCATCCTCGAAACAGGCACTTTACCAAGCGCAACTGGCAACTTTGCTATAGCCGCAGGCAACCCAACTATTTGCGACAACTCTTGAGCAGAAAGCACTACTGCATTACGCCTCCTAAAAACCACAAACAAACAAACCGCCACAAAAACAACCAAACCCAAAACCCCAACATCCACCACAACAGAAGAAAACAAAGAACCAGAAGAAGAAACAAACCTTAGAGGACTAAATAACCCAAAAAACCACGCCAATAACAAAATACTCAAAGGCACAGCCCACCATAAACGACACAAAATACTATTGTGTACAACATATCGAGAAGGCTCGTGAAGAACCGTTGCCGGACTTTGCCATGGTTTTTTAGTTGTTTTAAAGATGCGAAATCTGTTAGTGGGGGCCGCTGGCAACGCGTTTTTAACCGCTTGAACACTTTGCAGCGAGTTGCCAAAAACAAGGATTTGACATGTAAAAAGATTACTGGCAAGCTTTAGCTCAGCATTTTTTATGAGTTCTCGGCTCCAAGAATCCACCCTGTTCTGTCCAAACCGCCCACTCTTAGCAGCCGTAGATGTCTCACCTTGAGGGTTTTTTCCAAGACCCGCACCTACCAGATCAGTCAGGGGATCTAAAAATAGCGTACTTATACCTGACGAGGATGATTTGTTGGAGAGTTTGTCATACACAAACTTTTGTATATCCCCTGCCGCGTTGGGATCAGCCTTGGCTGTAACTTCAAGGCATACTCCCAATCCCGCCATAGATGCAACCAACCGATCAACAAGATTAACCAACAGCTCTTGGTGCTGACCACTAAACATTATAGGTAACGCATAATTCTTCGCCAACGATAGATCAGCACAAAAACAATACCGATGTTTAAGCGGATTAGCCCCGCCAACAACCTCCACATCCAACACGGCCCGTATAACATTTGACATCTGCACCCTAGTCTGCTCATCAAAAAACTCAAAGAAAAACCTAACCAACGACCGCTCACCCCCACCACCCCAGCTATCCCTAGAAGCGACAATAAAAAACCGAAACGGCTTACCTAAACTATGCAGCGCATCTAGAACAGAGATAAACAGAGCAAGCGTAAATTTTCCTGTCTCCACCTCAGACGTAATAAGAGGCCTAACCTCAACCCAACAATCCCCACGCCCACTACATCCAGCAACTAAATCCATAGGACATCACACATAACCCCACACAAATTTAAAAAAAGGAAACATAGACACAACTAAGAAAAGCTAAAAAATGGTTCTTCGATTTTAGAGCGAGATAAAAACTACTTGCCGCTTCTTTCACAAATACCTCAAATTCAAGATAATTAAAATTTGGACCACAATTCCTTCCCATAAACCCAAAAAATCAACCACGTAACACGCACTGAGGTAGGTTTGTTGTTTGGTTTCTTTTTAAAATCCTACGGGATATTTTCTGGTGTAATACTTGGATAAAAAGGATAGCAGATGTAAAGACTTAAGAAAAGGACGAGTTGCTGCTGTAAAACAGATTGTGGCTCTTTTACTAATTTTCTTAATGGGTCTATCAATATTTGGGGGTTTTTTAGATCGGTTAACTGCACAAACGAACCAAAATAGTGTAAACTTGACAATTGACCCTCTACTTGACAAGTATGGTAAACCAGCCATAAATGAAGATGACACATTTTATCCCAATGACCGATTCAAAATAACCTACCACACAGAACTAACAAACGAGGCTAATTTTGAAAAGATAGAAATCCACCATGAACAGTCCACTTTTCACATGTTTAACACCAGTACTAATTTTGGGGCGGAGGGAACGGGTGGGGGCGACTTTGAAGTTTTGCCCTCTGCAAAGACGGGAACATATCCTTTCTCTGTTGAAGTGTGGGGCAACCGATCCACTAATAATGATTCGGGAAATGAAAGCTATGTGATGGCTGAAGCATCGTTAACTGTTACGGTGGTGGAGTATGATCCACACTTTACCGTAGCTCTTACCTATACCGTTCCAACTGACAACGGTTCAAACAGTAGTAGTAGTTACGAAAAACCTTTCTCCATAATTGTACGCTACGATGGAAATGGGCCAGATCGTAATCTTAGGCAGCGCGCGGTGGTTGATGATTATGTTTGGGAGGGTTACGCACAAAAAATTCCTCAAATAGATCAGATGCAGCAATCTCTCACACCTAACCTTACCGTAGCGAGCTTTCTTAATCAAAGCGCCAACACCCAATTTCTAGCTCAAGGCATAGAAAATGAGACTATAAGTAATCAAATAATTTTAAGGGTTGCTGGAAAAAGCTTCACAAATAGTGAGTTTCCAGTGGGTTTTCTTTGGGAGTCAAACACAGACCACAGCTATGTTTGGACACAAACCCTGCCCATAGAGGGAACAGGTGAAAACGGGTTTTATGGTGAGTGGTTTGAGTGGCAAACCAGCCTCACCTTTCCACCCTCAATAAACCCCAACCAAATCAACCAAACAACAACAATAAGCCAAGAAGACCTACAAAACCAGTTGGTCGAGCAATTTAATTCACCCAACGGAACGCTAATTACTTCGCCCTTTGGAAATACTGTTACCTCGATGTATGCACACAATAAACGCCTAGACCTCTTTGCCAAAGAGATGGGCGTAGAGAAAAACCAAACCCTAAACTGCCAAACACCCCTACCCCTATATTTTACATCCCAAGAACGCTACGCAAAACTCCAATACACACTAGATTCCACAGTTACAAAAGAAATCATCACCCAAGGCTTCACCAATGCGCTTTATTACAATGTATCTGTTGGATGCAACCTCTTTGGCACCCCAAGATACTTTGAAACTAACACTACATGCGAATACGAATTTTTCGACAAACCCTTTAACGCCACAGCATACCAATGGGACGCTACACTTCAAACCTGGCGCATCGACTCCACCATCAACATAAAAACAACTTTTACCTCAGCCCTCAACTTTACCACCACCGACATCTTACGCACAAACTTTGAAGAACAAACAAACGACCCAAAAGCCCTCGAGATAGCAACAGCCGACCTCTACGATTGCGGCCCCCAAACCTTCACAGGCACAGGTTCTATTGAAGCTAACCTAAAACGCAGCAGTCCGTTATACTACAATCTGATCATAGAAGCAAGTCAGAAACAGAAAATATCTCTCCAACGAACCATCCAACTAAACTTTAGAAACCAAACCCCCTACAACCTACCCCTAAACTTTGACACAACCTCCCCTCTCCAAGTAGACGTTATTGCAGATGACCCCCAAAGCACCCTACTGATGCTGGATGCCCCATTAGAACTTGGAGGATTAACCAACGTAACAATATATCTAATCACAAAAACACCAACAACAAAAGACCTCAATAACATTTCAAGAGATCAACTTGACCTTAGGTTGCTTAAGACGTTTAACCTAACAACAACATTATCTGAGGAACAAATTCAACCGTCGGGTTATGAGCAAAACTATCAACAATTCTACCAATACTATGAAGGCTACAGTTCAATCTCTGAAACGGAGAGTTTGGGGTTTTGTGGGAAAACTCAAATAGCAATGCCCAAAGATAAAGAGACAGTTGCCCTAACAGATCAGGGTGAAGCATTGGTTTATGTGGAGGCAACAAATGTTTGGGGCACCACTTTTCACCATATCGTTTCAGTTCAACCCTACTCTACACCGAAATGGGAAATCCCCCTAAACCAAGTAACCGTATACCTTGTGGTTATTGTAGTCATTGCGGTAGTTGTGAGTCTGGTAATTTACCTCATAAAGGCAAAACAGTAAACAGACACAACCTGCAAAAATTTACCCCTTACCCGTTTTTCTTGTTTTGCTTGTTTTTTAAAATAGGCGTTCTTTGTTTATGGTGCAGTAAGTGAAAGTTCAGTTATGGCGTGAACAAACCTCTAAAAAACTCCAAAAAGCAGCTTGTAGATTAAAATCTAACCGAGCCCTCTTAGGCGTGGATGCGGGTATTCTGATAGCTTTCTTCACAATCACCATGCTGGTTATCTATCTTGCTGCACCTGTGATTATGTCCACACTTTTTGACATCATAATCGGCGGTCCAAAAGGCATATACTCCTACCTCATTGAGCTGCCATTAATAACGGATCCACCTAGCACGGGCGGAACCATTGGACAACAGTTGGGCGTGCCAATGGTTAAGGTGTTTGGATTAATGCAGACAATTGCGTTAGCCATGTTTGCAGTAGTTCTAATCATAGCTGCCATATGCTACGCCCTAGAAAACTTCCGAGTCGTAAGTGAAGGCACAGCCGCTAACATTATCATGAACAGCGTCTTTACTTTGATCCTAATCTTTGCTTGTCAGTACATCTATAATGCGGTTGCGGGGTCGATTAACATTTTTACCGGCTGGCCCGATGTAGGCGGTGCTGGTCTTCTAATCCCCTCAAACAACGCCATAGACATCTTGGTCGGATATGCAACCGGAGGCATAGGAACCGTTCCCTTGCCAAACTTGGATCCGTTCACGGGATTTTTCTTCTCAGGTATCCTCATAATGCTGGTCGCCTCTATTCTTATGCTAACGCTAGTTATGGGCATTACACGCCTATTTTTTGTAGGTGTACTAGCGGCTGTTCTGCCGTTACTTCTTGTTCTAAGGTTAATTCCCTTTACTAAGCACTTTGCAGACACGCTAATACAGGATTTAATTGGTTTCATGTTTGCAAGCATCATGGCCTCAATCGTACTGCTCTTTGGCTACCAAGTCCTCATATCGACCAGCCTAAACCCACTCACACAGATTCTCATAGCAATAATTACTCTTTTTGCGGCTGCATACATGTCTACGACGTTTGTGGGTAAGTTTGGTGCTATGGGTATGGCTGCTGCAAACGTAATCGGCGGCGCAGTTAGCACTGCTACAGGTGCTGCTATGGGGCTAGCTGGCGGAGCGTTGTTAGGTGGGGGCGCAGGCATGGCAAGTCGTTTAGGTAGTTTACGTGGAAAAGGGCTGTCTAAAACGGAGATGCTGGGACAAGCAGGTGAGGGGTTTGTGTCTGGGGCAACTCCAGGTGCAATTTCGGGCTTTTTTGGAGGCGGCATCGGAGGTGGGGGCAGTGGTATGCGTATGGGCTCTGTTGGCGGGAGCAATATGCGCGGAATGGGCTACATGGTAACAAGTATGATGAATCGCCAAAAAGCCCCTGCCCAAGAATTTCTCGCTAACCGAGCAGGATCCACCCTTAGCGCATCAATGTATAAAAATTCAGTAGGAGATGTTTTACCGACAGCTACCCCAGAATCCAGCGCGTTCTTCATGGAGGAACTTAACAAAAAATCAGGCGAAGACATATACAATGACTATGTTACAAACAATTACCCCGAAATAGCCCAAAACATCAAAGATCCCAGAGCGGCAGGATTTGAGGTTAAACGACACTTACAATCTTTACCGCCAGAGGTTGCATTTAGCAACTGGCAAAAAGCCCAAAACCAAGGCAACCTCCCCAAAGAAGGACGAACAACATTCTACCAAAATGCTCGTGACGAAGTGGGAACAAACAGAGAAACCGTAACAAACATCCAAAAAGGAATCTATACACCCAACCTTGAAGCATTAGACAACTCTCCACGTTTCTCTTTAGACACCTTCAACACCGGCGCAGTCACAGAAAAAGGCACAGTAGCAAACGCAAAAATCTTCGCTGGAATACAACAATTAGGTATTCAAGAAAGCAGACAAAACGACAACCAACAACGCGCAGAAACAGCATTCTACAATGCCACCCCTAATATTCTAGGAAAAAACCTCTCACAAATTTCAGGAGTAAAACTAACCCCAAAAGAGCAAAAAACATACGGTTACGCTATGACAAAAATTCGCGACGTAGTAGGTAAACGAAACCCAACCCTAGCACAAAACATGGCTCACTATATCATGGGCGATGGAAAAGATCAATTCGCTACCTTGATGACTGATGAAAAATTCACAACTCAAGCAGTAAAAAACATGGAATCTCAGAAAACCAGTGCATGGTTTGCCAACACATTAAATATGAAACAAAAAGACAGTCTCTCACCAGAGATCCTATTTAAAACTGAACCAAAAACAACCATTACAGAGAACACCACCCCCTCAGTTAGAAATGCCTCACCACAGATTATTTCACCTAAACAACCACGAAATAGACCAGTAGAGTTATCAGAAATGCAAAAACGAGAATACGAAGAAGGAAAACAACAATGGTAAAAAAATCAACGTCATAACCCGCATATACAGATTACGAACAACTTTTTTTCAATAAACTTCAAAAAGTTAAAAATCTAAAATCAGACAGGCTGTGTTACTTCTAAATGACTCTCTTGCTCTTTTCTTGCTTGATTCACAAGTTTTTGAAACGCAAGCGAACCCTGCTTAATTCTCTCCAGCTTTTCCTCAACAGAAAGATCCTTTGTGTCCTCATAATGCTTTTCCCGAATCCTATGAAGCTCTTCAATAAACTTACTTTCTCTCATCCTCTTAAACCTCCTCTAACAACATTGATGGCGGTACTATTTTTACCTCTCGGAAACCAAATAAAATATTGACGGAATTAACCCTATTAATAGTTTTAATATTAACAAAATGGCGAAAATTCCAACTCACAACACAATCACAATTATTCAACACGCTACAGGCAATATGAGTTAAATCATCCAAACTTTTCTTGCTCAACACACCATGTTGCAAATATTTTTGAGCAAGCTCCTCTTGCTGTGGAGTAATAGACACAACAGAATACTTTATCAATGTAATATACCTTAAAAGAGCCTCTCTCTTTTCGGTCTTACACCGATTTATCTCATCAAAAACTAAGTCTGATATAATGACTTCGTATTTATCTTGTTGTAATAGACCCCACAATTCGTGAGTATCAGCCATTTTCTCGGGTACATCATTGGCTATTAAATGTCCAATCGTTGAAGTGTCTAAGTACAGCTTTAACTTTTTCATAATATCAGCCTGCACTTACATTATACGTAGTTTCTCTAAAAAATCAATCGCTTCTATCATATTGCAATAAGACACTTTTAGCTTGGTACATGCTAGTTGAGTACATAGTAAAAAGGCTATGTTATGTAGCTTGTTGATTTTGTTTGTTCTTGTTTGATTGCGGTTATTTTTGGTAGGAGTTCTTGGACGTGTTTTATGAAGTATTTTGCGTAATAACATGCTTTTGAGGCGTCAACTGAATTTAGATCAGTTGCTAAATCGTAGAATCTAAATAGTTCTGAATCGTTGACCATGTTGGTAACTTTTTTGACGGTTGTTATGTCAAATTTTATTGTTTTTGGTGGCCATGTTGTGTGAAGCCCAAGCTTTGCTGCGAGTGCTTTGTATGCCGACCAAACGGCTGGGAGTGCTTTTGATTCTGCAATATAATTATCGGCTAAGCAAAGTTCCCATTGAATATAGGTGTCTTTGAGGTTAAAATCTCGTTTTTTACCTGTAAGTATGTCCTCTTGAAATTTCTCTAAAATAGGATCACAATTGAAGTATTTGGTGTCAAATTCTAGTTGGTAGCTTTCTGTGTCGCATAGTTTTATGATTTCGCTTGATATCCAGCAAGATACTCTATCGCTTTTCCATCGATTGTAATTGTATAGGCTATTTAGGGTTTCTGCATAGCCTTGCAGAATAGTTGGGAGTTCTTCTTTTGATGTAACTTCTAGAAATTTTTTCTCAGCTAGCTCGTAAATAATTTGGGGCACCTGATGTAACATTTCACTGTTAGGTGTATTCATTTTTTCAAATAGTGATTTCCAAGGTGTAGCATCATAACTCATTTTATTAACGGTTAGTTTGGCAGCGCTTAATAGTTTATCTTGCATGAGCGCGTCTTGTTTCATTTTAGCAAGCATGTAATCATGTAGAAGCCACGAGGTCCAGTCAGCATGGTTGAGTTCTCGGAGATACTTTTGGAAAATCGCTTCAACAGATAGATTGTTGTTAAATAGGTATTTTCCGGGCATATAATGGGTGGTTACGTATCTTTTTGCTTGAAGAATTTTCCAGTTGGACTCTGTGTATGTTTCAATGTGTTCACATTTTGTGCATTTGGTGGTTTTTGTTTGGTCGTCAAACACTAGCTTGTTCTTCTCTTTGTTACATTGGCGACACCAGTCTCTACTATCTGACCACACATTAAATGCCCACTCATTAAACACGTTATCCTCTATCTGTTCAGACATGGTGTTATTCATTTAAACAGCCTCCAAAAGTAAGTAGACTTACTTTCAAACTTTTAAACCTTAACCCACACAACCAACCTTTACATGAACACACACCCACACCCACACCACACCCACTTAACCAGTTTAAACGTTCAAACGCATACAGTAAACTCATTTTTTCACCAACCACTATAAGACACTAAACTTAAAAAGAACAACAACCCCACCAGACCCTTAAAACTAACAAGTAGCAATCCAAAAGTAAAGATTTATTTATAGGAGCATTTGTATGCATGGATCTTTTTCTTTAGTTAGATCGAGAAATCTCATAAGTGGGATGGTGCACCATTTTGGGGTTAAAAATATTTGACCTAACTGCCAATACTTGTTTTGCACTTGCTCAAGAAGAATCTTTTGAGAAGAGTTTTTTGGCACAAGCCGTACCTTTGCCTTTTTTGACTGGCCAGTTGGAAAGACCAGCCACTCATCCTCAATTTTTGCTATCCTTGGACTAACAACCACAAAACTAATACCCTTCAACACTTCCTCTATCGGTTGTACCTTCGATTTGAGTACATTGTGCGCAACTAGACTGCTTGTTTGCGCGTGCTGACTATTATAACCCTTCCAATCCACTCGCCAATCGCTATAAAAACGATTCCGAAGCTCCCTAAACGATGAAGTAGACTCTTTTCCCCGAACAGCCCACCACTCAACCATACCCCGATATTGAGCAAAAAAAGCATAAGCTTCACTATCTAACTGACACTCAAAGAGTTCTGAAAGCCCCAACTTGTACAACTTTATCACCAAAATACATGTAGTCGCTTAAGTTAAATAAGAATTTTTTATGCACAAAAACTGTTTCTGTTTTCCTAAATCTGACATATAATGAGTAGAATTAGAATACACTACCCAAGCGTTTGGTAAACAATTTCAGAAAAAAGTTCAATAAGGAGTTAAAGGGCCTTTAAAAATTCCTGTAAACTTTACTTTTAGGTCTCTATATGTCGCATAAAATAATAAATAAAAAAACCTCTAAACATAGAACAATATCAAACATTTCAAACTTTTTCGATAAATACATACGCAAAATCAAAACAACTCTCAAAGCACATCATGCACCAACTAGAACGACAACGGTTACCGCTACTGTTTCAAATCAAAAAAGGACACCGGAGGAGAGCTAAAAAAATTGACACTACCCTCAACTTTGCTTGTCAACACTCTAAGCTCCCAAGCCCTACCCACCATTATTGTGTTAATCACCACTGCCTTAACCATCTACATGTCTATGCCTTTGGTTAGATCAGAAGGTCCTGAAGAGCAAGCTAGAGCACAAAAAGTCCTCGTCGGATGCATCATCGCAGGCGTACTCATGGCAGTAGCAAAACCAGTCGCCTACTGGGTCACCGGATGGAACATAACCACCATGCAAGCTGGCCTACCCACAGAACTAATCACCGCAGTAGACAAACTATTACAACTAGTCATGTACATCGGCGTCATAGTCGTCATCGCAGGAATCATCTACGGCAGCATACAACTAAACCACATCAACACCACCAACACAAAACAACAACAACCGCAGAATAGTGCAGTAGTCAACCAGAAAAATGTCAATTAAAGAACTATTAACCCTCATAATATCCATACCTCTCTTTCTTTTCCTCTCAAGTCTCTTCCCACAAACCCACATACCATTTATTACGATGTGGACTTTTTGTTTAGGATTTGATGTACATTCAACCTACAAGTTTTATCTCGAAAACCCCGGCCAATTTCAAAATAATGAACGCAACAAACTTTTTGTGTGGTTTACAAAAAAGTTCGGCTTCAAAAAGGCAACGCTTATTTTCCCAATAACAATAGAACTTCCCTTGCTGCTACTTTTCGCCACTATACCCCTACAAATACTTCACGCACACATGTTCACAAATAACACCAACTTTATTGCGTGTCTTGCTACCAGTTTTAGTACAGCCGCCATTGGTCACCTACAAGCCGCCATAAAAAACACCCACATACAAACAAATAAAACGACAAAACACCACGGCAACTCATAGCCATGCTAAGCGCTAAACGTCTCACTAAAAGTCCCATTTAGCTCTTAGCATGGCTAACCCAAAGAATACCTCCAACGTCTATTGGTAAATCCAATCCGCATTCGACCACAACTACACTTCTGCAACAACAAACCAAGACGCATATGAGACCAATACGCATCAAACTCGGCCCTACTCCTAAATCTCAAAAAAGAATTCCGCCACAAAACATCTCGAATCTGCATAGCAGTAACCTCACTATAACCCAACCCCCGTAGCTCACCCAAAGCCTCCTGAAGAGCATCCAAATCTTTTAAAGCCAATTCTTGACACCGCACTTTTTCCGCAACAGCACGTCCCACAGGGGTTAAGCTGTAAAAACTATAACCAAACTTTTTTGGAGCCGCAACCAAAGAAGAATTTTGCCGTATCGCCACCGAAGGCTTAATGAAACCTTTTGCAGTTAACCGGCAAAGTGTTCGTCTTAGATTTCTTTCCTGCCTAAATTTAAGAGGCTGATACTTTTTGGGCAATAAACCAAAGTCTATCTTAAACTCCCGCGAGAGATCAAACCAAATAGGATTAGGACAACCCTGAGGCTCATCTCCCTGCAACAGTAACAAAAGAATAAACTTTGCTGTCTTACCTAACCGCCCCGTCCTATTATTAGTATTAGTAGTAGTTGTCATTCCAAGTGACCTCGCCAGAATTAATGTTTAAGTGACCTTCCCTTGGTTGGGGTTTGCATCGCCGACAAAAAATTTGTATTGTTTCCGCTTCAATGCCCTCGACAGTAAATTCGTGATCTGAATTACATTTGTCACAGTACACCTGAAAAGTACGAGGCTGGAAATCTATGTACTCAAATAACAGGTTTTGTTTCTGCACCACAACCGAGCCATTCTTAAAGTTAACATTGTAGTGGCGTCCACAATCACAATGATAGCTAACCACTAACAACAAAGCGGTTTGAGCTTTTGTTTTCTCTCTATTAAACCCCTGCTCTCTACCCGTAGTAGTTGGATCTGCTAATGCTGTTGTTTGGGGGGTTATGTGTGAAGTGTTTACTAGGCGGTTGTTTTGTTCGGCGATGTTTTGTCTTAGGGGTGGTGGTAGAATTGATTGGGTATTTGTCTCTTCTTCGGGCTCAAAAGAAGAGTCTGTATTAGGATACTGGTTTAGAAAGGTGCGTTTGTCAGATGATAACTTTTCAGGCATATCGTTTGATGCTTGATTTGTGTTAATTGTTTCTTGGTATAGCTGCTGATAGTTAGAGGTCTCTTTGGTTGGTGATGAGCCAGAGGGGATTTTTTCGGGCAGAAAGGGTGCCAAAGTTTGTCTTAAGACATGGAGAACTATGGGGGTTTTAAATCGTTCTACCAAACTTTCCTGCTGAATCGCTGGAAATAAGGAGAGCATATACAATTGTTCAAGACTATACTCAGAATATCGTTTCAAAGAATCCTCCAAAACCAACCGGGCCTTAGGTATCAAATTTCCCAACGAGAGCAACCAATCTAATTCTTTCTCGGTTAATACTTCGCCATATGCTTTGGCTAAGTCTATGCCTGTGTCTAAGTCTTTTTTCACTACCTCATAGAGTTTAATCCAGTTTAAACGTCCGCGCAAGCGATTATACCCAATACAAAGTGCCCTTGATTGTAAATCATCAGCCTCACGCTCAAAAGCCTGTATAGTTTCCCAACCAAGTTCCCGTGCAATTATCCAACGATGTTCCCCATCAACAATTTCATAGTCTCCATCTGGCATTTTTCTAACAACTATGGGCAGGGTTTTTTCTGGTCCATCTTCACTCATACGCTGCTTAAGAGCCTGCTGCTCCGCCGTCCCCAAAAAATTACAGTTCCATGCATTAGCCCGAATCTGACCTAAGCAAAGTTTTAACATAATTCCATCTCTTTTTGCAGATAATAGCTAAATTTTATGGCTGCGCTTTCAGGGGGTAGGGGTGGGGCGTAGCGTTTGCAGGTTTGGGCTATTGAAGAAATGTTACTGGCTCCGGCGTTGGATATTTTTGCTAGCGGATTTAGGCGTAGACGTTTTGTGAGTAGGCAGTCGGCGGCTAATAGGGCAGAGGCGGCAACTAGGTTTGCTCTGCGATTGGTTATGATTCCGGGGTTTGTGTGGATTATTTGGATTGCGTAGCTGCTGACTTTGTTTGCATATACACTATCTATGAGGTGTGCGTGTTCAAGTTGAGATGCTATTTTGGTTATGTGACCTGTTACGAGGGCTATGTTTGGGAGTCGGTTTTGGTTCTTTATAAAATAGTTTGCTCGTTTTTCGATCTTCATTAAATTTGAAACTTTGAAAAATGGCTCAAGTTTTTTGACATACTCATCGGCGCTTAAAGGATAGTTTAAGCGTTTTATGGTGACCCAGATGGATACTATAATTAGTTCGGCTCTTGTTAAACGGATTTTAGGGTTGTTTTTCTTCTTTATGGCGTGTCGTAGTTTTTGCATATGGGTAATTGCTAGGGGGTTCATGTTTTGTGGGAGGCTGAGTTGGGGGATTAGGTAGTGGATGTCGATGGCTGCGTTTAGTTCGGTGCGTTGTGAGGTGGGGATTTTTGTGCCTATTGATGCGCTGGTGTATACGATGGGGTGGTTGGGTAGGTTTTTGGTGGGTGTGCGGTCTGGGGGTGGGGCGTATTCGGTGTTGCCTATTACTAGGCCGCAGGTTGTGCAAACTATTTCTCCTTTTTCGTGGTCATGTATCAGGGTGGTGTTGTTGCATTCTGGGCAAAAGTCGTTTTTATTCATCAGAGAGGTCTTCCTTTGGATTGTTGTTTATTGTTGTTGTTTGTATGTGAGAGAGGGTGTGGTCTGGATTTTGGGTTTGGGTTTTGTTTGTTTTGTAGTTTGTTATTTCTATGAGTACGAGTTTCATGCCGTGTCGTATGGCTTCGTTGCGTGATGAGTAGTTGTTTTTGGTTTGTGTGTCGAATTGTTGGAGAAAGTTTTTGTGAATGTTTAACCAGATTCTTATTGAGTTTGATTTTTGTTGTTTTTGTATCAAGACACTCTCCCTCTGCCCTACGGGTGGGGTAATAGTTGATGGTTTTTTATAGTGCACGAAAAATATAAATACATACCCTACTAGTAGGGTAGCGTTAAATATAGCGTTAAATATACCCTAGCGCAAGGATGGTAATAGAATGGTGAAAAAGTTTAAAACGATTCATATGCCTGCAGTGTTTCAGGCAGAAATTGAAGCGTTTATTCAAAGGCCCAATGTGCCCTATAAAACGGTTAGTGAGGTCTGCCGAGTAGCAGGCCAAATGCTCATAAATCACTATAATTTGAGGCAAACAAAAGATGGTAAATAACAGAAAAAGCAACATAAGTCTAAGTGTGCCTATTTCTGATTATGCTGTGTTAAGGGATTGGCTTTTAAGTGGGAAAAGTCCCTATGTCAGTGTTGATGAAGCCTATCGTGATGCAATCAGAAACATTCTCTACAACAGATGGTCAGCCTCACCAGACAGTAAAAAGAGTAAAAAAGAGTAGTATAAACCAACCAACTGGCCAACAATAAGAGTGTTGGGAACTTTTTGGCTGATTGATTGGTTGGTTGTTTTTATAGGTGTATTGTTTCCTAGTTTATTGTAGAGGTTGATTTTTGTTGATGCGTGCAGTGTTGTTTTTCGGTTTCCATTATTATGGCCATGCCGGCTCGTATGGCTTCGTTTCTGCTTGCGTATATGCCTTTTATTTCTTTGTCAAATTCAGCTAAAAAGTTGGTTGGGATGTGTACCAAGATTCTTTTCGTATTTGGTTTATTCATTGGATTCACTTTCTATTACGACTAAGGGTCGTTATTTGTCGTATAGAACATATGTATTGTAGAATTTTAAAAGTTAAAAAAAGTTATTTCATATATGGATACATATCATTTCATCTTTCGTTTTGTCAGTAAAGTTGGGCTTTTGTGTTCTTCAAAGGAAACAAAAGTTGGGCGTGTTATTATTTAGTTGTGTTGTGAGTATATGGTGTATTTTGTTTGTTGTTTTAAATATTTTTGGTGTTTTGTTTGTGTGGTTAATTTGACTGTTGAATATGTTCAGGTTGATAAACAATTGTTGAAAGATATAATAAAAGAGGTGGGGGAGTTGCGAAAACTTGCTGATAGTCTCATCACAAAGGCTGCTGTTAATGAAGAGGTATTTAGGTCTTGCTTGGCTGAGTCTGCATCAGAACAGATAGAGACCCCTCAAGTTTAGCCAACCGTTCCTTTAATTCCACCGTTTCCTTTTCACGAATTTTTTCTGTCTCTTTTTCTTTTTGCCTTTGGTTGTCTTCTAACTTTAGTGCGGTCTCCTTGTCCAGCACCATGCTACATGTGGCACATCTTATTTTGCCTATGGGATTTTTGTTACCACACCGAGGACAATCAACTAGTTTTATTATGCCTGTATCTTTTGAGGATTTTTTTAGGCCATGTAGTTCAAGTATGGCATCTTCTAGGTCTCTTGCAGAGAAATGGACATATCGTTGAGTCATTTTGCTGCCATAAGTCCAACCGGCAAACTGTTCAAGGCGGGCTTCAGTGAAAACTTTGGCCATAGCAGTCAAAGAAGTGTGGCGATAAAGATAAGGCCAAACATCCTTGCCTATACCTGCTGTTTTTGCCAATCGTTTAATTATGCCCCGAAAATGTACATAAGTTAACCTGTGTCCTATAGTATTCTTATCTAAGGCACACCATAATGGTGCGTTTAGTTCGCCTTTTTTTGGGTGGTCATCTAGCCAGTCTAGGAGGGGTTTGCAGGATATGACTAAAGGTATGTGTTTTATGCCTGTTTTGCCGTTTGCTGTGATGAGGCAGTATTCTTCTTTGAACATTGCACTGCCAATGTGCATGGTTAAGAGTTCACCTGGTCGTAGGGCGGCTTCAAAGAGGACATATATCATTGCTCTATCGCGTTTGTTGGCGGTGGCTTTGATGATTGCTATAAAGTCTTCTTGGGTGAGTAGGTTTTCTGGGGTTACTCTTGGGTTTTTTTCTTTTATGGCGAGGTTAATCCAGTTTACTTCCATTGGTATGGGTGTTTCTTTTGTGCAACTGCCGTTTTTAGCGTATTGGACTAGTTTTCGCAGGGTTAGTTTTTTGTCGTGTTTGGTCCATTCTTTGTGTGGGCTGTTGTTTATAGTAGCAACTACTGTTTCGATGTCTTGTTTTGTTATGTCTTTGAGGTCAACGGTTATTAGGCGTAGTAGTGCGGGTAGGTGACTGGCGTATTTGGCGACACGGGCTACTGAAAGACCTGTTGCGCCTAGATGGTCAAGAAAGCGTAATGTTGTTTCGTTGTTATGTAGTTGTTTTATGTTACGTTGGTATCTTGCGAGGCGTTTGTCGTAGTCGTGGATTGACTCACAGGGTTTCATGTTCTTATTAGTTTGTGGGAGTTTTAAAACTTGAGGAAGGGAACCATACGCAAGAGAGAGGCGCCGAGAATGGGATTCGAACCCATGCGGACCGGATGATCCACGGGCTCTCAAGGCCCGCGCGTTAACCACTCTGCCATCTCGGCAACGGTTTAACAGTAATCGTTCTGCAGGTTTATTATTGTTGTGTTCGTTTATGGGCTTAATTATTTAAGGCTAAATCGTTTTTTATTTAGCTAGCTTTTTGTGTGTTTTGTTTTTTGAGTGTTGTTATGTTGTTGGCTGGTTTTGTTGTTTGTTTTTTATGAGTTGTGTTAGTGTTTCTTTTCCTTCTTCTATTGTTATGGGAATTTTTTTAATTATACCTTGGTTTTTGAGTTCGGTAAATAGGTTTACTGTTGCGGGGGGTTCTAGTCCTGATTGTTCTAATATGTCTTTGTTTTGTAGTATTTCGTTGGTTTTGCCTTCGTTGAGTTTTAGGCCGTTGTTTATTATAATTATGCGGTCTGCTAATTCTGGTATGGCTTCGGTGTCGTGTGTGGATATTATTATGGTTGTGCCGTTTTTGTTAAGTTCGTTTAGGGTGTCTATTAATTTGCGGCGTGAGGTTAGGTCAAGGTTGGCTGTGGGTTCGTCTAGGATTAGTAGTTCTGGTTTTAGGATGAGGGCTGTTGCTAGGGTTACTTTCTTTTTTTCGCCAAAGCTTAATCTGTGTGGGGGTCGGTGTTTTAGGTGTGTTATGTTCATTTTTTCGAGTATGTATGTGCTTTGTGTTTTGATGTCTTGGTCTGGGAGTTTTAGGTTTTTGGGGCCGTATTCTATGTCTTCTATTACGCTTGGTGTGAAGAGTTGGTCATCTGGGTCTTGGAAGACTATGCCTATGCGGCTTCGGGTTTTTTGGAAGGTTTTTGAGGTGGTTTTTTCGTTGAAAACTGTTATGTCTCCTGAGTTTGGTGTTAGAAGGCCTGCTATGAGTAGTATTAATGTTGATTTGCCTGAGCCGTTTGGACCTAGTAATGCTATGCGTTCTCCTCTGGTTATTTGGAGGGATATGCCGTTTATGGCTGCGATGCCTGTGGGGTAGCTAAATTTTACGTCATCTGCGGATATTATAATAGGATTGTCTGTCATATTTTAGCCTCATAGTAACGCTATGTATGTGAATATAATTATTATTGTTGTTGTAAATGCTATATCTTTTGCATGAATGCGGGGTGTGTGGTAGGTGTTATTGCTATTGTTTATGTCGAATCCTCTTGCTTTCATGGCGAGGTAGACTCTTTCGGAGCGTTCGTATGTGCGGATGAATAGGGATGAGAGTATTGTGCCTAGGTTTTTTAGGGTTTGGAATGTTATTGTTTTTTTGTTTATGTATGTTCTAGCTTCTTTTGCGATTAGTATGCTTTGGGTTTCATGTATGGAGACGAAAAAGTAGCGGTATGTTAGGCTGAAGAGTTGGATTATTAGGGGCGGAATTTTTAGGGATGCGAGGAGTTTTAGTGTTTTATCGAAGCCTGTTGAGAGTATTAGAAGGTTAAGTGTTGCTACGCAGAACCATGTGCGTGTTGTAAGTGTGGCAAATTTTGTTATGCCTTCAGCTGTTATGGTAAAGTTTATGCCGCTAATGTTTGTTGTCCATAGGGGTTCTCCTGTTGT
Source organism: Candidatus Bathycorpusculum fermentans (assembly GCA_009787175.1). Lineage (GTDB taxonomy): Archaea > Thermoproteota > Bathyarchaeia > Bathyarchaeales > Bathycorpusculaceae > Bathycorpusculum > Bathycorpusculum fermentans. The sequence goes on from WRGM01000167.1 coordinate 21,796, forward strand.
TAGAAATATTAGGGGTATGGAAATTGTGGCTATTATTAATGGTATGAAGGCGGTTCGTGTTAGGAGCTGTTTTAATGATATGTGGGAGGTGGCTGTGAGTAGTATAGGTGTTAGGCAGATTATGAGTAAGTGTGGGATATTGGTTATAAATAGTGCAGAGATTATCATGGCGGCTATGGCGGCTAGTTTTGCTATGGGGTGTATATTTTGTAGTAGACCTTTTTTGTCGCTTAGGTCTTCAATGTAAACTAGGGTTTCAGCGCTTTGTAGTAGGTCTCTTATGGATTTTGGGACTTTCACGTGTTGCTTCTCTTGTGGCTTAATAATTTAGCAACAGTAAATGCTGCTATAAAGAGTAAAAGTGTGGAGGCTATACCAATGGCAAGGTTGCTCCATTGGTTTTCAGAGTCTGCAATGTTATAGTCTGGGAATGGGGGGTCATAAATTGGTTCTTCTTCTATACCTAGCTCGTCTGCTTTTAGGTCAAGTGTTTCTAGTGCATAGGAGAAACATAGAACGCCTATTACCGTAACTATTATGGCGATGGATAAGCCTATTAGTATAGTACTTTTTTGGTTTGGTTTTTTGTTTTTTGACATTTAGGCTTCCTCGCTTTTTGTCTTGTATTTGAATATGGATAATTTACCCAGTATGGGGCTTTTTTCTAGTACATCGGGTCGTAGCACTAGAAGGGTTATAATTAGAATTACGGTAACTATGCCCTCTACTATACCAATTATGAAATGGTGTGTAACCATAGCGGGTAATATTACGTTTAAGCCGTATGGGGCTAAGGGAGAGAGGCCTACTTGCAGACCTGCAGCTATAGCGGCTAGTACGTTGCTAAATAGTGCGCAGGTAAAGATTATTGCATATAAGCTGATGCCCATTTTGGGTTTAAACAGTTTATTTAGCACCAAAAAGATGATGCAGGGGATAAATACGCCTATTATGCCCATGTTTAGGACGTTTGCGCCAAGTGCTATAAGACCGCCGTCGCCAAATAGTAGTGCTTGTAGGACTAGGATTATTGACATAGATATTAGGCCAGCAAATGGTCCCAAGATTAGACCTATTGCGGCTCCGCCTAAAATGTGTGCTGTGGTTCCGCCTATTATGGGTATGTTTATGAACATGGCGGCAAAGAAGAGGGCTGTTAGTAGACCCATCATGGGAACTTGTTTTTCGGATAGTTTGATTTTTTTAAATGAGATTATCCAGAATACTATGGTTATTATAAAGGCGGGTATGGCAAAGGACAGGGGTATGAATCCGTCGGGTAGATGCATAGTATCTAATCTCCAGCAGCAATACGCTTATTTAAAATGTATTACCACATGCATATATAAGTGTTACCAACAGAAAAAATAGTAACAATATACAGGTCAACAACAAAAAGAAACAATCAAACAACCAAACAGATCTAATAACAACCAACAACTTAACAAAATACCCACAAAACTTTTGGATTCGCCGAAAATTTTGAGGGAAAAAAGATATGATACCGTTATTTTACAGTAACGGATTTTGCCAAGTTACGCGGCATATCTGGGTCATGGTTGAGTTCTATTGCCATGTGGTATGCTAGTAATTGTAGGGGTATGGCATATGGTATTGGGGAAAATATTCCAAGGATGCCCTGTGGTACTTCGAGATAGTCGTCAGCTATTTCTTTTATTTCATTGTCGTCTTTTTCGATTATGGCGATGATTTTTGCGCCTCTGGCTTTCATTTCCATGATGTTACTAATTACTGTTTTGTGAGTATCGTCTTTTTGGCAGACAAATATTACGGGTAGTCCGTTTTCTATTAGGCTAATTGGTCCGTGTTTGCTTTCGCCTGCTGGGAATGCGACTGAGGGGATGTATGCTATTTCCATAAGTTTTAGTCTGCCTTCAAAAGCGGTGGCTGTGCTTATGCCTCTGCCTAGGAAGAAGAGTACTTTAGAGTTAGCGTATTTATGGGCTATTTGTTTAGCTTTAGCATCTTGTGTTTTGACCGTTGTATCTACAATGTCAGGTAGTTTAGCAAGTTGACCTTCAAGGGTGTCAATTTCGTCTTGAGATATTTTTCCTCGTCTTTTAGCTAGTCGTAGAGCTAGCTGTGCGAGTACAGATATTTGAGATGTAAAAGTTTTAGTTGCTGCAACACCAATCTCTGGACCTGCCTGTGTTCCAATGTAGACACGGGATATACGGGTCAAAGTTGAACCAATAGTATTAGTTAAGCTTAGAATAGTTGCAGCACGTTGTTGTGCACTAACCACGGCGGCAATTGTGTCAGCAGTTTCTCCAGATTGGCTTACAGCTAAAATGGTACTATCAATATTTACTGATTTACCATACTGTTCAATAAACTCTGAGGCATACACGGGATAAGTAGGCAGAAAAGCTAGTTTTGAAAACATGTATGACGCAGCTAGACAGGCATGATAACTTGTTCCGCAGGCTACCAGAAATATTTCAGTAGAGCGATCAAGAAAAGTTGAGAATAAGTCAAGATAATGATCTTGAAGACGTAAAGTATTTCGCAGAACTTCAGGCTGTTCATAAATTTCTTTAATCATAAAATGGGGATATCCCTGTTTAACAGCCATCTCAGATGTCCACTCAATTATTTCAGGAGCACGTTCAATTAAACTGCCATCTCGAATTTTTTTTATCTGATAGCCCTTAGCTGTTATAATGACAAGTTCACCGTTATTAATCGGCACTGTTTTATTTGTTAAGGGCAAAAATGCGGGAATATCGGATGCGCAATAAATGCCATTGTCACTGATGCCTAATATGAGAGGGCTTTCGTTTCTTGCACAGACAAGTTTACTGGGTTCATGTGAAGAAATTGCGGCTAAGGCAAAAGAGCCTTCGAGACGTTTTATAGCTTCTTGAACAGCGTTTTCAAAAGAGAAATCTGGCTTATCTTTCATAATGGCTTCAATTAAGTGTGGGATTACTTCAGTGTCAGTTTTGGAAACAAATATGTGTCCGAGATTTTGAAGTTCAAGTTTTAGTTCACTAAAGTTTTCGATAATGCCGTTGTGTACAACAGCTATTTTTCCAGTGCAGTCAAAGTGAGGATGAGAATTAATCTGTAATGGAGCGCCATGTGTGGCCCAACGTGTATGACCAATACCTATGTTCCCAGGCAGGTCATCTAAGTTTAAATTTTTATGAACTTCATCAATTTTGCCTTGACCTTTTTTTAAAAAAATTTTTCCATCAAAAATAGTGGCTATACCAACGGAGTCATATCCTCGATATTCCAGCTTTTTTAATGATGAATGAATCACTGGAGATGCATTTCCATTGCTTAGAAGACAACCAAATATACCACACAAATTTTATTCCCTCAATCTTTATTCAATGCCGATTATACAAGTGAAGTATTTATCAATTTTTAATGCTAAACGAAGTTTAAGACATGTTCTTAACATATTGCAGTACACTGTTAGTTCATAGATGTTATTAGAGCCAACATTTTGAGGCATAATATAGTGATTTAATGAACTACCTACTTCTTACGAGGTAGGTATCCATTGCTTTCAAGCTCGATTGATATAGTCTTCGATTTTAGCACTAGTAACCTCAC
>WRGM01000168.1 GCA_009787175.1 Candidatus Bathycorpusculum fermentans
AAAAACGCGTGGCATATCCATCATAGAGGTGTGTTGAAACCAGTAAAATTATGAAAAAGGGCGCTATCTCTCTAAACGTGAACACTCTCTTTTTATCTTGTTAAAAAGCAGGCAATTAGAAGGTCATACACACAAATATTCATACCAAATATGCTTCTCGACTACATCATCTGCATAACAAAGCTGGTTCAACAGTTTTTTTCAATTTCTACTTGTCAAAATGTTTAATTAAATCATGTAATAAATAACCCTAAAAACAAAAGAAGGTTTAGTCATGTCTCAACTTGATTTAGGAATAAAAAAGTATGTAGCTGAATTAATCGGAACATTTGTGCTTGTTTTTGCAGCTTGTGGCAGTGCAATCTTTGCGGGCAGTGTCATCGGGAATTTAGGTGTATCAATTGCGTTTGGGCTTTCATTGTCAGTAATGATCTATACAATAGGCAGCATTTCAGGTTGTCATATTAACCCTGCTGTTTCAATCTCTATGTTGGCGGCGGGTAAAATAAGTGTAAAAAACACCGTGTTTTATGTCATTTTTCAATGCATCGGTGCAATATTAGGTGCAGGTGTGCTTTATTGGATTAGATCAGACAGTGTTCCATCTGGAGTAGCTATAACGCAGTTAGCACAAAACAGTTATGGCACTATAGGAAGCGCTTCGCTTATTGTAGCAGCTGTTGCTGAGATAGTATGTACATTCATCTTTATCCTTGTCATACACGGGGCAACAAGTAAGAATACACCTAAGGGTTTTGCAGGTATAGCTATTGGACTTGCTTTAACACTAGTTCACCTATTCCTAATACCGCTAACTAATGCTAGCGTTAACCCGGCTAGAAGCTTAGGTCCAGCATTATTTGTTGGAGGCTTAGCTATAGAACAGCTCTGGCTATTCTGGGTCGCACCAATAATTGGCGGGTTACTTGCTGCAGGTGTTTGGAAAATACTATCTGCGGAACCTAAAAACCAGACTATCGCTGCAGAATAAGATCTATCTGAATAAGTGACAGTAGAATGCAGAGGCAGGATATAGCAGGTAATCACGTACCGATGTGTCTGTGCGTGTGAACAGCTATAACTGCTTTCTTTTTCTTGCTAAAAGCAAAAATACTCTTTCATTTTTTTAAGCAGCTAAACATTAGCTATAAAGTTAAACAAGTATCTAACATATGTATAGTGAGTAGTAAATTAAAGAGATTCTTTATGGAAAAAACGGTTATTTTGTGTATTTTATGGATTGGCGTTTGAATTTTTTCTTGCAGGTTATACTGCAGAAGTGATAGGTTTCGCCTTCGTATGTGATTTTAAATTTAGCTGTGTTCTTATCTAGAACCATTCCGCAGACGGGATCTCTATATGACATTCTCTGAATTTAACCTCAGTATAAGTTATACTTGCAATCATTTATGGTTAGTGGTGCAACAAAAAATAAGTTTCAATAAAATAGATAGTAAACTTGTATTAGCTAACTTTTTTGGTTACGAAACTCTTAAGCAACTATATGGATAAAGGTGAAATAAAAAAGTGTGTTCAGGATAAACCGTTAAGAACACTATACGTTTCTTTTTAGTAGAAACTCTGTATTGGTGAGTCGTCTTGTGCTGTTTTGCTTTTTGTATTGATTTCTTCTATGCGCGTTTTTGTTAAAGATTTAATTTTGTTGAAATCGCTTAATTCGCCATAGTTGACAAGGGTAATGGCTGTTCCTTCTGTTCCTTTACGTGCTGTCCTGCCGATTCTGTGGAAATACACTGGCGGATCGTTAGGTACATCATAGTTAATTATGTGGGTAATGCCTTCTATATCTAAACCTCTGGCGGCAACATCGGTTGCTACTAAGAGGCTAAGTCGACCGGTTTTGAAGTCGTTTATTGCGCGGTCGCGTTGTGCTTGTGTAAAGCCGGCGTGTATTGCTTGGACACGGAATCCTTTTTTGTGCATTTGCTCAGAAACGCGGCTTGTGTCTCGGCGGGTTCTGCAAAAGATTATTGCTTTTTCTACGTCATCTTGTCGTAAAATGTTGCATAAGGCTTCGAATTTACCGTTTTGGTTTATAACGGTATAGTATTGTTTCATCTGGGTAACTGCGATTTCGTCTTTGCTTACTAGTATTTGTTCAGGGTTTTTCATGTACTTATTGCATACGCGCATGACTAAATTGTCAATGGTTGCGCTAAATAGGCTTGTTTGTCTATCTCTGGGTGTTTTGAAAAGAATGTATTCAACATCTTCTAAAAAGCCCATGTCAAGCATACGGTCAGCTTCATCTAATACGACAATACGCACTGATGAGAGGTTAAGTACACCACGTTTCATCAAATCTATTACGCGTCCAGGTGTGCCTACGACAATGTGTATATTACCTTTCAAAGCGTGAATCTGTTTATTAATAGATTCACCACCGTAAACGGGTAGAACACGAATTCTTACGTATCTACTATACTTTGATAAATTGTCGGCCACTTGAACGGCTAACTCGCGTGTTGGAGCTAAGATTAAACCTTGAACCCCTTTAACTTGTGGATCTAATCGTTGAATCATGGGCACACCAAAAGCAGCTGTTTTACCTGTGCCTGTCTGTGCTTGTCCTATAACATCTTTGCCTTCAAGCAAAGGCGCTATCGCATGGGCTTGAATTGGAAAAAGAGCATCAAACCCTAACTCGTTTAAACCCTTCAAAAGTTCCTTACTTAAGGGTAAGTCTTTAAATGATTGTGCTTGCAAACTATTTTTCTCCTGCCACAGAAGCATTCATGTTACATGTTTAAAAGCTCAGGAGCCTTATAATTATACATGAGTTAATGTGACACTGTCACCATTCTGTGTCAGAAATATAAAAAGATTTGTAACTTCGAAACAGTAATGAACCATGAAAATACCAAATTTGAATCATAAATAAAGCCAACAAGTACCTAAACATAAACAAACCAGATTGACTTATAGAATTGGGTGTAGAAATAATTAAGTAACAGTTTCATGAAAAAAGAAAATTATTGTTTTAAGAATTTTCGTAGTTCCGCTATTTTATGAATTTCAATAGAGTTACTAGCATGCCTCATTGTAGTATGTGCACCGGCTGTGAACAACACTGTTTCTTTGTCAGATAACAAATGTGCAGAATACAATTTATTTGCAACAAAGGAAATTGGATCCTTTTCAGGTAAGTAATCAAGTAGAACGGGTTGAACCCCAAAGGTTAGCTCTAACTGTTTTTTCACTTTAATATCTGGTGTTACAGCAATTATAGGTTGAGAAACTTTGAACCGTGATATCATACGTGCAGTATAACCAGTTTTAGTTAAAGTTATAACCTTATCAAGAGGCATACTCTGACATATCCTCTGAATCGCCCGACTAACTGTGTCAGAGAGGTTAACAAAGCAGGTATCTGCAACATTGCTTTTCGTAGCAGTTTCCGTTTCATTAGCAATACGACTCATCATTTCCACAGCTTCCACAGGATACTGACCAATAGCAGTCTCACCTGAGAGCATAACCGTATCAGAGCCATCCAAAATAGCGTTAGCAACATCACTTACCTCTGCTCTTGTAGGCTGAGGATTATGTACCATAGATTCTAACATTTCAGTAGCTGTTACAACTAATTTTCCACGCTGATTACACCGCTTAATTATTGATTTTTGGACTAGAGGAACTTTTTCTGGTTCAATTTCAACACCTAAATCGCCTCTTGCAACCATTATGCCATTTGCTACCTCTAAAATAGCGTTAACATTTTGAACACCTTCAAAGTTTTCTATTTTCGCAATGATGCCGCCATCATAGATATTAGCGAGATCTTCAACATCGCATACGTTTCGGGTAAAAGAGAGAGCAATGTATTCTACATCAAATTTTTTAGCAAAATCAATTATGTCTAAATCGTAATCAGTAAGCGTGGAAAAGGTAAAATGCTTATTTGGAAGATTAACACCTTTCCCATCTGAAATTGTACCACTAATTATGACAAGCAAACGTAGATTCTCATCAGCTTTTTCAGTAATTATGGTTCGAATTTTTCCATTATCAATAAGAAGAACATCACCTACAGTCACGGTGTCATAAAAGTTATGATTAAAACTTATTTCGTCTTCACAGTTAAAACCTACTTCTACTACTTCACCTTTACGCAGCTCTCTTTTTTGTATAGTTTTAAGTCTAATTTCTGGACCCTTTAGATCAATAATTATTGGGATTTCAACGACTTTCCGAACTGTTTCAATAACGCTCTGGTACTGGTCAGTATCTCCATATGCAGTGTTAATTCTCACACCATTCATTCCTGCATGTACCATCTTTTTGATAGTAACCCTATTGCAGCTAGCTGGACCAATAGTAGCAATTATTTTCGTCTTCTTCATAAACATCCCACTATTACTAATATCAACGAATACTATTTTAAAGTAAAGCATAACGACATACATAATCATTGCCAAATATTTAACGTAAAACACGTTATTTTAAGAGACATTTTAGCTTTTTGGCATTTAAATACTATAAAGTTATTATATCTTGTTTATGGGGTACCGTCCTCGAACACGATCATCTAAAAGAACATGTGGGGAAGCTAGAAAAGCTTTTCAAAAAAAGAAACAACCTAACAATCGGTTAAGTAGTCATGGCACTAAACAAGATTGGGAAGAAAAAACGGTATCTTTACAACAAACCTTTGAGATAACACTTAAACGTTTACATACTTTGGGTAATCAGAAATTCGGTTCATCTCCCTTTTGTGAGCATTTTGATCGCTGGCTACTAAATGTAGAAGCGGTTTTAGATGAGTTTGAAGCTCAGCCAGATGTTAATATTGATGAACAATTTACAAAAGAGCGCAACCAGATAATAGCAGAAATCAAATTACAACTGGAGAATCGGCGGCAGCAGGAGAGCAGTCTGGAAATGCAGATTAATGATATGTCGGATGCTAAGAATCGTCTTCAGCAAACAAAAAAGGAGTATTTAGCCAGAGCACTCATGCTTAAGAATCAAAAGGTTGTTACAGTAAAACGGTTAAATAAAGAGATAGAAACTCTAAAAGAAGAGCAAGAACAGATTGTTAAAATGAAAACAGGTTTTTTTAGAGGTATAAGTAAGAAGGAACGAGAAAGAAGAGAAACTTTAGCTATGCAACGCTGCAGTGATAAGCAGCAAGAATTGGAAGTAATCGTGTTAGATTTTAAAGAAAAGCAAAAACAGCTCAGAGAAGAATACGAAAATAAATGCACACCTTTACTTGAAGAGGTTAAAACTTTTCAAAAATGCACTAAAGAAATGGAGACAGATAACTCTTTAGAAGAAAGATGGTTTACATGTGAAGCTTTAAGCGATACCATTAACAATTTTTTCCAAAGAAAAATAAGTAAGCCGCCAGCTTCACCATAGCTTTGGAAACAATTTTGCAATTATGCTTCAAGCAAGGTTTTAAGTAGCTTGATTGCTGACCAAGCGGCTAATGCACTAGTATGGGGATTATCTGGGTGAGGATCGTTTGCGAACTGCATATGCATTTCTCCGTAGCGCCATTTTACATTGATTTCATGTGTATTTCGTTTAACTTTTGGATCAGAAACTACCTGCACTTTAACTTTTGCAAGTTTAACTGTTAGGGCTAAGGTTGCGGCAACGTTCATTTCTCTGGGGAATCGTTGGGCAGCTTCAGCGGCGTATCCTTCATACATTATGAGCTCTTCTGTGTTATCTTTGCCAAAAGCTTTGGGAGGTTTATGCGTAGTTAGAGTTATCTCATCTATATCTGCAAGTGTTACAGTAGAAAGAGCATCTAAGCCGCCTATTGCGCCAGGTGGAAAGTGTACACGTGAGCTGCCAGTACCAAGTTTAAGCAGTGCACCTGTACTCATAACTATAATGTCTACGTCTGCCGCTAAAAGTTTGTCAAAGTATTCAGTAATAGCCTGCTGTGAGGCTGCTTCTACTATTACTTTTGGTTTTTGAGCGATTAGGGCATCTATGTTGTCAACTATTTTTGTGGGGAACTGGAGCTTATTTTTTAGGTTTTGAGCGCGCTGTAGATCTGCATCATATATTACTAATTCATCGCAGGTTATGAGGCTGCGTTGAATTGCTTCAGCGAGTACTGTACCGATTGCACCAGCGCCAATTAAGCCAACACGTTTAGGTTTAGCCAAATCTTTTTCACCTTACTTTTAGTATTTAGTATTCTGTTTGGATGTATACTCCAATGGAGGAGACTTGTTTACCTTGAATAGGCTTGTCAAGGGAGATTTTAAAGTTTTCAATTTTTAATGTTGATGTAATATCCATTGCGCCTTTTTGGATTATCTGGACGGTTTCGGTGTTTTCAGCGTATATTGTTACATTTTTTATAGGCGCATTAAGCGGCAATTTTTTTTGTGCTTTATCATTGCGTATTTCGCCTAAAATAGTTATAATAAGGTCACCCTGTTTTTCTGCAGTCTCATCTACAAATAACAGGTTGAGTTTGGGCCACTCTGAAACCTGTATGCTACTGTAGCCTTTATTGTCGATGTACATGTATTGATAAATTTCTTCAGTTATATGAGGAGCAACGGGGGCAAATAGTTGCAATATGCGATAGAGGATTTCATATAGGGTATACTGGGCGGCTAGTCGGCTTTCTTTTCCATGTACTTCAGGCCGGTACAGACGGTCTTTAATAGCCTCTAGGTAGTAATCGCAGAAGACATGCCAGGTAAAATTACGGATATCTTCAACAGCTATGTTAAATTGACATTTCTCAAATGACTCTGTAACTTTTTTAGTTAAATTCTCAGTTTTACTAATTATCCATTTATCAAGCAACTGTAACTCAACAACATTACCAACAGACTGCGGCGGCGTATAATCTTCAAGTAGTTTATTTGCAAAGCCAGAGGCATTCCAAAGCTTGTTTAAGAAACGCTTGCCATATTCAACATCTTGCACACGATAGGGAATATCAGAACCTGTGGCACCTCCACCTGCGGCCCATTGTCTTACGGCGTCAGCGCCGTTTTTGGCAAGTGTTTCAGGTGCAGCAGCATAGTTTTTAAGGGATTTACTCATTTTTCTGCCGTCGGCACCAAGTACCATGCCGTTTATAAGAACGCTATTGAAAGGTCGCTCGTCAAATAGGGCGAGGTGTCGTACCATGAGGTAATATGCCCATGTGCGTATGATATCTGTTCCAGAGGGGTGCATGCTTGCAGGGAATAGGCGTTTCCAATCTGAGCGGTCAGGCCAACCAGCGTGGACAGCGCAGGTAATGGAGCTATCCATCCACGTGTCCATAACGTCTTGTTCACCGTTAAACTCTTTACCGCCGCATTTTGGGCAAGCAGCTATTTTTGGGGCTTCCAGTTTGGGATCAATTGGTATCCAATCAGACTGGGCGACAATTACCTCGCCACAGGTTTTACAGTACCATACAGGTATGGGTGTAGCAAATAGTCGTTGGCGGCTAATAACCCAGTCCCAATCAAGACTTTTTGTCCAATCGATTAAACGGTTTTTCATATAATCGGGATACCAGGGAATTTCGTTAGCGTTTTTTTCAACCGCTTCAGATAAATTCATGGTTTTCATAAACCACTGTTTACGTTCAAGAATTTCAACATGCGTTTTACAGCGGTCACAAACACCAACTTCTTGCTGAATTTTTTCAGTTTTTTCAAGCAGACCAGCTTCAGATAAATCAGCAACTATAGCCGCTCGTGCCTTATTCAGATATAAATTAGCATATTTACCGCCCACTTCAGTTATCTGACCAGTCTCGTTAATGAGGCGAATTACAGGAAGCTTGTGTTTTATAACTGTTTTAACATCATCTTTATCACCATAAGTACAAATTTGAACAGCACCAGTACCAAAAGCCATGTCAACAGCTTCATCAGCGATAACAGGAACTTCTCTATTTACGAGAGGAACAATAATTTTTTGATTAACATATTTTCCGTAGCGCTCATCTTTAGGATTAACTTTAACGGCTACACAGGCGGGAATAAATTCAGGACGTGATGTTGCAATTAAGAGGTGCTCGTTTGAATTTGCTATAGGGAACTTTATGTAATGCAGGACACCTTCTTTTTTGACATGGTCAACCTCTGCATCTGCAATAGCAGTTTCATCACGCGGACACCAGTTAACAGGATGCGTTCCTTGATACATGTAACCTTTTTGATATAGCTGAATAAAGCTTAGCTGGGTACAACGCCAATAATTTGGATCCATGGTACGGTATTCAGTTGTCCAATCTATACTGCTACCAAGTTTGAGTATACCCTCTTTCATCATTGCAATGTATTTATCAACAAGAGCCATACACATACCGCGAAACTGATCAGGCGGCATGTCCCGTTTACGGATATTATTAGCTTTTTCAACTTGAATTTCTATACCTAAACCGTGACAATCCCAGCCCTGCGGAAAAAGCACATTATAACCCTGCATACGCTTAAACCTAGCTACAATGTCAAAATAAGTCCAATTAAGAACATTACCCATATGAAGCTCTCCAGACGGATAAGGCGGAGGAGTATCAAGACTAAACGGTTCACGAGTTTTATCATTCCAATCATAACGGTAAAGCTTCATCTCTTCCCATTTACTCTGCCACTTCTGCTCAATCTCAGCAAAGTTATAATCTTTAGGCATAGGCTGCATGAATATCAATCCAATGTAAATTACTCACTTAGCAAACTAAAAAAGCACCTAAAAACATTACCCCAACTTTTCATTTTACCCTCTCATCAACTAACCCATTATCCCACATATACAACGTCTTCTCGCAAGCAAATTATTTGGGTTTACAAACAAATTTTTCTGCTACCTAAAACTCGAAAAGGGCTAGCATCTATTGGGTTATTAGTCTGTCTAGGGTTGGGGCTTTTCGGTGTTTATCCCATATGTGATGTAAGGCTAAGCCTGAGTGGTGTAATAGTAAGCGTGGACCTGCGTAACTCATGATTTTTCGGGCTTGTTGCTTCATGCCGGGTTTATAGCATTGTATAGTGCATTTGCCGCAAGTACTCTTTTTGTCTTGAAAAGGGCATTTATCTAGTCGTAGAAATGCATACTCTTTGAATTGTTTACATTCAACGCACAATTCATCATCATTATTTTTATGATGAGATTTGCAGTAGATATCTATCATGTATGAGATGGTTTTTTTCTCACGTATCATCCGTTTATGAGTTGGATTTGGAGGTTGAGGCTTCATGCTAAACAACTAGGTAATTTCAGAGCGTTTTATAAATTAAGTCTTACCCTCTTGAACACGATTTTAGTATGCAATTTGCGTTTCTAGGAAAAAGCAGAAGTATATGGGCATTATAGTGAGTAATTGCGGGTTTGTGTAGTGATTTTGTTTTTGAGCGTTTCTAGGTAATTAGGTATGCTCTCTACGTATTGGACATCTCTATTAATTAAGCCTCCAAGTTTCCGCCAGAACCAAATATTTGCTTTAATGTGTAATCGTTCTAGCTCTGTAGCGAGATTTCTAGTTCCCTCTATGCCGCGTCTATCAAAATCTAAAAAGAGAATGACGCTAGGTGCGTCTAAAGTTTGAATTTCAGAGATGACATCAGAAAAGTTTTTGCCGCCGGTTTTAACGGTTATAATTTTACCTTCAATACCTATCTGCTTGAGAGTATATACGTCTTTTTTACCTTCAACTAGGATGGGTATGCCTTTTTTGGATTCCTCAACTAGTTTTTCTATTATTTGCCCAATTTTTTCATATCTACCTCTTAATCTAGTTGACATAGCTAACGTGTAACTTTAGCAGCCCGTATTGTTTCAAGGCATTTTTTAGCTTCACTATTATTTGCAAAGTAACGCCGCACAGGTTCAAGAATAGTGCCAAGCTCCGCGGCGACACCAGATTTTAAATCCATTGGATGCAGATTACCTGCAGCATATAGAGCTTCAAGCTCTTGATAACTCTGAAAGTCAATATTTCCGCCAAATTTAGCTGGACGTTCAATTGTAAAAACGGGTTTCTCACGGAAAATTATGTATTTACAAACATCCAATACAGGATTATGCTTAACAGTCCGCTCAGGACAGAAAGCCTTACTCATCTTCTGCCTAATCTCCTCAGGCGTATCATAAATAAACACGCAAGTATCAGGTTTACTTTTAGACATTTTCGCACTAGCTATCGCCTCCTTTTCCTGCCCCTCAGGAATAGGCCATATATCAGGCTTAGCTAACCCCTGCAATAAATGATGATGAACACACACAGGTTTCCAGTAACCAATCTTTTCCCCAAGCTCACGGCTAACCACATTAGCTTTACGCTGATCCATACCAAGCTGACAAATCTTAACCTTCATCTCAAAAATATCAGAAACCTGCATAGGAGTATAAAGAAAATCAGAAACATAATGAGCTTCACCCTCCCGCCTACCTGCAACCTCTAAAGTACGAATAGTCCGCGCAACAGTAAGCTCCTTAGAAATCCTAAGAACCCTAGCCCAATAATCAATATTCCTGTAAAGCTCATCATGATAAATAAACTCCACCTTATCATCCGGCACACCAAGAGCAACCCAAGAATGCTTAAACAATTCAGCAGCCGTAGAAATGAGACCTAAATCACCACCAAACTTGTTATTCAAATACGCATGCCAAGAAGCCAAAAAAACCTTAAACCGCACACCAGCCTCAATAAAATCCTTCATCTTATAAGCACAAATAACACCAGTCCCCAAATGAACAAGACCAGACGGCTCCCAACCACCATAAGCCACAGGATGATCCTCAGTTTCAAGCAAACTCCTTAAATTCTCAACTGTTACAACCTCTTCTGTTGGCGGTCTACAGATAAGCTCAATTTTCTTTTCAATATCCATGCACAATTCACAGCTTGACTTTCATTAACCATATGATATAACATATTTACTTAAAAATAAATAGGTACATAATAAAAGAAACCTGAAAAATAGAATTACGGGCTATCTGTCTCCCAACGTAACCTAACACTTAACCTCACAGCTGAGCGTCGCTTTAAGCTTAGCTAAGCTCTCTCGGCGTGGGAATTTAAGTTCGCCCGAATCTTACCTGTCCCATAATTGGGTAGAACTTGAACGGTCACAGGTGCAAGCTTTATAGTTCTTACGTTCCTCTGTCAAGTCCGTCGTTACGGGTGCTCATCTACGGCAAGACAAAGAAAAATACACCCAACATTTGTTAAAGGTTATGCTCCCAAACAACCAAAAAATGAACACCTACCAAATACACAAAGACAAAAAAACTAAAAAACACAAAAAACCACGAAAACAACACTAGGAGGGCCGGGGCAGGGATTTGAACCCTGGCGTAAGGCTCCACAGGCCTCTAGGCTACCAAGCTACCTCACCCCGGCCACTTTTCCATGCTCTTCCGTAATTTGGTAACCTCCCAAGCAACTCGTTATTTGCGTTTCCGCATGAGTTGCACACCCTGAATTACCATAAAAGGTTCAAAGCCAACTTTACCTAACTTGATAGCTTCCTCTACGGTACTAACAACCCTTATTATAAAGTTGTCCTCTGAAACATTAGAGAATAATTGTTTGTCAAGCTAGATATAAAGTTCTGTGTTTTCAATAGACTTATGACCTAAGAATTGTTTAACAAATAAAAAACCCTTAGTTTGATGATAGAGCATAGCTGCTTTCCAATATTTCATTGTATGTAAGCTGAGCAACACAACATAAATAGGCAGGTTTTGTTTACAAAGTTTCACGATAAACAGTAGCGCTTCAATGGTTAATCCGATAGGTTACAAACGGATTTATGCAGTTTATGAACAGTTTTAACTGTTTGGAGGTTCGCGGCAAATTTACCGTAAACGCACTATGTATCAGTTTTAAACGGTTTAAAACCAGTTTTTATGCGATAAAGTTTTTATCCTTTAAACGAGTTTATACAGTCGTTAAGGGTTGAAACATTATGGCAAAACCTATACCTATTCCTCTTTTACCTGCTGAGGTGTTTGATCGCATGATGGCAGAGAAGCCTACGCCTTTGCAAAAAGAAATGATAAAAAGAGGTATAGCTACTTACAATAAAACCAAGAAAAAGCGATAATTTATGCCTGCTTTTACTGTTAAAAAGCTTAATAATCGTACTGATTTGTCAAAGTTTGATTGTAGTAAGGATGATGCGTTAGGCTTAAATGGTTTTATTCATAACGAAGCTTTGAAGTATCAACAAAACGGTGAGGGTGTTACCCATTTGTTTTATAGGTGTGACAAAATTGTTGGGTTTGTTACTTTAGCTATGGGGTCTATCCGTAAGGATAGGGTTAATGTTAGTCTTGTTGATTATGGTAAAGTTAATGTTCCTGCAATGCTTTTAGGGCGGTTAGCGGTCGATAATTCGGAACGTAATAAAGGGGTTGGCACATATTTACTTGAATATTGTGTTGGTTTTGCGGCTAAACTTGCTAAAAACACTGTTGGTTGCAGGTTTGTAACTTTGGTTACAAAGAAGGGTTCTCGGGTTTCTTTTTATGCTAAGCATGGTTTTAAAAAGGTTGATGGTGTACCATTAGCTGAAGACCTTGAAATGATGCGTTTTGACCTTTTTTGCATAAATGTATGATCAACTTTTATGTAAGTATGTGGTTTGTGACCACCTGCGTAAGGAAGCATTTATGGTACTTTTTTTCTGAAATAGAAAAATAGCCCTGTAGTGATAAGGACAATTGCTATAACTATTACAGCTACTGCGGTCGTGATTAATAGGGAGCTGTTTCTGTAATGGTCAGGGGTGTTAGATGTATCAGTTGTTTCAGATGTTTCAGGTGGTGTAGATGTAGATCTATAGTAGTCTATGGGGATATATTGTTCATTTATATCTAAAGGTGTGCCTCCTAATGGAGATCCGCCGATTACATATAGTACATCATCAACGACAGCTATACCAAAATTCTGTCTGCTTGAGGGCATAGATGTACCTCTTGTCCAAGTGTCAGTTGCAAGGTCATATACGTTATTGTTGGTCAGTGCCCCTAAAATGTAAACTCTTTGGGGAGCGTAAATGCCAGTTGTTGTCCCAGCATCCCCATTACCAGATGTAATGGTGGTCTCAGCTTTTTCGCAGGTCCACTCATTAGTTGCCGGGTCATATATTGTAATTTTCATCGAACCTGTCCATCCTACTGCTCTTGGGACTCCGTCTTCGTCTCCTGAATTCGTGATAATATTACCCTTGATAATGTTACCCGCATATAGTATCTTGTTGTCTACAACAGAAGAAGCACGTTCAGCAAATTCTAGAGGCGGAGCGGGTTTATCAGTCCAAATATCTGTAACTGGATCATACATATACAAACGGTGATAAGCTATAACGAAAATTTTTCCATCCACAACATGTCCTTTAACACTTCCCATAACATATCCTTGAGTACCAACCATACTTAGCGGTATAGAAGCCTTAGTACTCCAAATATCAGTAGCTACATCATAAACCTCCGTTACCCCACAAAGCACTGGTGACCCCATTTCATCATAAGGAGCCTCACCACCCATGCAATAAATCTTACCCTGATATGCAGCTATAGCAAAATTCCTTCGAGGCGTAGGCATAGACATCATAGTAGACCAAGTATCAGTTTTAGGATCATACCGCTCATTTATGCCCGTATAACCATTATTCATACCTGACCAGCCACCATCAGTGTAACCACCAATAGCATAAATTTTACCTTCAACAGCAACAACACCTAAACCTGCCCGTGCCTGAGTCATGGGTGCTTTTGTATTCCAAGAATTCGCAACAAACTCTGAAGCTGAAACAACATTAAATACAATTACAAAAGAGCTTAAAATAAGCAAGGAAAGTAACATTAAAGGAAGGAAATTACGCATATTTAATTACCACGTTCACCATTGTTTTTTTATTTAAAGGTTTCGAATTTTACAGGTTTTTATCATTTCCAAAAATAATTGCAACCTCACACTTTAAACGCAAAGAACACCATAAACCATCCAACACATCATAAGAACACACAATCTAAACAGACTTATCCAATTTTTTCTTCTATACAGTCACTCTTTTTTTCAGAAATAACATAAGTAAAGAAAAAGAAGACAAAAACAAAGCATTAAAAAGTCTTTGTTTTGTTTTTAAATTTCAAATGGGCGACTAAGAGAAAAAGTTGATACTTGCTGGAATCTTTACGGTATCGGATCCTGCTAGTGTGTATTCGACTAGGTTAAATTCGACTGTTAGGAAAATTTCTGGAGAGTTATAAATTTCTAAAGTTCTAGCGGCTACCATCATTCCTATTTGTTTGTCAAAATATACGTAATTATATACATAGCACATTTTAGTGTAGGTTACATCAGTAGGGTCATATGCTTCATAGGATGCTGTTAAAAAGTTTATTTCCCGATTACTTCCAGAGATTGTTTTTGTCTGAGTGGAATTAACTTTTGGCTCATCTGTAGTCTCTGGTCTAGATAAATCACCTGCTTTCAAGTTAGCAGCGTAAATGTCCCAGTAAAATCCAGAATAAAGACCATTTTCAAGGTTAATCATACCGTCATAACTATGTAAAGTACCATTGTTAAATTCCCAAGATACTGTAAACGAAACTATGGGAACGTCAACTTTTGTTATTTCAACACGGTAATATTTTGTATTATTTATATCAACAAAATTTCCAGGTATAGAAAAATCTACATGTGAATCAGCAAACCCCTCTAGCCTATAAATAAATACATCACCAACACTTACTCCCGCTGTAATTGTCGTAACTCTAGGTCTTGAGGAAGTATTAAGTACATAGTAAGCAGCGGCAACTGATGCAACTATCAGCACTATGACTATTAGGGTCAAGTATACTTTTTTTGACATTGGCTATAAAGAGCCGCAGTGGTATATAGTTTTTTTGCCAATTTCATGCTTAAAGAGAAACAGCGTTTTTACAGTCAATAATACATCACTACAAGCCAATCATAATAAAACCCGAATAATTGTGTTAATACCAGTTAAGTAATAACACAGTTTGGAAAATAAGACAAGTTAGAAAAATTCATCTTTAAAACCTTCACCATCATCAATGGGTAGCTCATCAGTTTCTATTGATTCATCAGACTGCGTTTGCTGTGGTTGTTCCTGCGGTGGTTTTACTGTTTTCTCGGATTGTTTTTCAGACTTTACAAGTTCATTAAGTGGTTTGTGGCATTGACTGCATTGGAAAATTTTGTTTCCGCATGCTGGGCATGATATGTTTTGTTCGATTATGCTGTTTAAAATTGCTGTTAGTGCTTCTTTGTTGCGGAGGATTTCAGGGTCAAGCAGTAATGTTTCAGATTTGATAGTGTTTTTTTGTGTAGGTTTTGGTGGGGTGATTTCGCGGTAAACTTTGCTTATGCTTGTTTTGCCTTCTCGTAGTTTCTGTTTGTCGTCTTCGCTTGCTTTTTCAATGATTTTTTTACCTTTTTCAAGTGTTCGGGTGGATACTCCTGCTCTTTTAGCAACTGCTGCGGTAGTTTTCCCTGTGGGTTCAAACTCTGAAAAAGAGTTATCAGGTACAGAGTTGGAGGGGGAGCCATGTTCATGTATATCGTTTTGTGATTTTTGTTTTTTTGCTAGGGCTTTTTCAATTTCTAATAGGGGTACAGCAAGTTCTACAAGTTGAAAATTATTCAGATGACGACGGCGGAGGTTAGCTTCTATTACGAATTTTTTTTCTAGTAATTTATCCTCAAAATGTTTAACTTCAAAGTCAGGTTCAATATCTAATTCGAGACAAGCACGAAATCTATGATGCCCATCGAGAACTTCAAGGCTTTCACTGACAATAATAGGATAATGCTGTCCTTCCGTTCGAATAGATTCCTTAAGCTGTTCAAATTCTTCCTGACTCATAGTTGGAAGCATTTTTTCATATTGAGGGTTCAAGCGTAAACTCATATTACCGCCCACAAATTACGGTTCAATACTTGATTAATATTTAAAACTAAATAATAAACCGTTTACCTAAAAACTTTATTTGAACCAAAAATAAGTAGAAGAATAGCAGAAAGCTATTGCTTAATTTGCTGCTTAAGAGTATCTTCAACTATTTTGATAGCATCTTGCAATTTATCAGGTAAAGTTCCTCCGCCTTGTGCAAAATTTGGTCTTCCACCGCCGCCTCCGCCAATAACGGGTGCAGACGTTCTAATTATTTGCCCAGCGTTAACGCCTTTTGCTATAGCATCGTCTCCTGCCATTATCATAATTCGTGCTGTTTTACCATCAGAACCATAAAACACGGCAACGGCGGAGGGGTTTTGTTTGATGATTTCGCTTCCAGTAGTTACCATACGGTCAGCATCGATAATTTCTCCAAAGTCGCGTTTAACAATAGATATGCCATTGATTTCCTGTGCGGCTTCTGTTGTCTTTGCAGTTTGGCTTTCTTTTTCTGCAAGCTCTTTGACTAAACGGCGTTTGTCTTGCTGGATTTCTTTGAATTCTTTTGCTATTTTTTCAGCGGTTTTATCAAGTTTTTCAATGGGTGCATTAAAGGTTGCGGCGATATTCCAGAGGAGGTTTTCTTGTTTTTGTATTTCTTTTAGAGCTTGGAGTCCAACGGCATAGCCTAAGCGTTCTACGCCGTCTTGGACGCGTTCTGTGTAGACGATTTTTATAAGCCCAACTTCAATGGTACTTTTAAGGTGAGTGCCTGCGCAGGCTTCAACGTCCCAATCACCAGTTTTGACGACGCGGATGTCTTTGCCGGGTACAGCGCCGCCTTGATATAGTTGGAAGCCATATAGGGCTTCTGCTTTGTTTCTGGGGTACCAGGTAATGTCGATTTGCATGTTTGCCATGATTGCTTGGTTTGCGAGTAATTCTATTTGGTGGATTTCGTCGGGGGTTAGGCGTTTGTAGTGTGAAATGTCTAGTCGTGAAGTGTCGAGACCTTTTTGTGTGCCGGATTGCCAAACATGATTGCCTAAAACGCGGCGTGCTGCGCCATTTACAAGGTGTGTTACTGTGTGGGCTTTCATTAAGCTATAGCGTTTATCCCAATTCAAGGATCCTCTAACAGTTACGCCTTCTGTAAATGGTGCGTTAACAGTAATTTTATGGATAACGACTTTGCCAATTTTTTGAGTATCAACTATGGCAATCGTAGCATCGTTAAAGTTTAGCCAGCCTTCATCTGCGGGTTGGCCTCCGCCTTCAGGGTAAAAGCATGTTCGGTCTAAAACAATGTATTTTTCGTTTATAATTTTGAGGACTTTTGCTTCAAATTCTTTCATGTATGCATCGGTGTAATAGAGTAAATCTGTTGGGGGCAAAAATTCCACATTTTCTTTAAGTGTTTTTTCGGTTTGGATTTGTGCTTCTCCTTCAGCGAGTTTTTCAGCGTTCATATGGCGGTTAGCTATGAGGGAATAAAAGTTTTCAGGTACGTCAACTTGTATGCCTTCTTTTTCAGCGACTTGTTTTACAATTTCAGGGGGTAGACCGTGAGAATCATAGAGTTCGGTTAAAGTTATATCAGATAGTTTGCCGGTATTTTCTGTTTTAATGTCATAAGCTATGCGTTTAACCATGCCTTCGCCGCGTTTGAGCGTGTATTGGAATTTTTCTTCCTCGTTTTTGAGCATTTCGACAATTTCAGTTTGCATAGCTTTAATCTGTGGAAAATCTTTTGACCAATAATTAGCCTGTAGGTCAATTATGTCATAGAGGCTATCGGGTTTCATGCTTAAGCTTAGCATTAAGCGGTATACACGACGGAAGAGCAGTCTGGCTAGGTAGCCTTCTTGAATGTTAGAAGGTACAATGCCTTCGCTTAGCATGAAGCTAAGAGTTTTTGTATGGTCAGTTATTGCCCAAATGTTCTCAATTGGAATAAGCTGTTTCTCTAATGTTTCAAGATCAAAACCAGTTAATTGAGAAACACGCTTGCGCAATACCATACGGTTTGCAGTTTTATCCACATTAACAAGGCCAGAATACTTGGCAACTTGTGAGAGAAAATCAGTATCAACACTAGTTACGCCTGCTATATCATAGATTTTGTTTAACATATTACCATAAATTGCTTGGAAACAGCTAGGCACACCCTGACTTATCCATGCGAAACGGTCAAGACCATAACCGGTATCAACAGTGCGGATAGGTAACTCGACAAATTTGTCGCCAATCACTTTATACTGCATAAATACAAGGGTACCAACTTCTAAACCGCGCACTATGCATTCAACATCAGGACCAGCATTACCGCCGCCAATCCACACACCTTCCTTGTAGACGACTTCTTCGCTTTTCATGCCTAAAACTTCAGTTACAAACCGGTGATGATAACGAACAGTGTCATCTTTCCAATAAACTTCTTCATTAGGCAAGTTAAATGCATGTGCACCGCCCATTTCAAAAATGGTCAGATGTCTACCAAATGTTGGTCCCGTGTTCGGAATATCAGTTAATCTAATACTTGGCTGGGAGATGACCAGAGGATTTGCAGGCGGCGGCGAAATGCCTTCAGTTACATATGGTTGGAAATCAATAATGCTTGCATGAGTTAGGTAAATGTCGCTTCTCCATCTAGCTACGACAGGATAGGGTTTAATGCGTGTATGATTGTTCTGTTCAAAAAATGAGAGGAATGCTTCACGCATCTCAGGTAGAGTGAAACGTTTTGTTGTTGCAGGGTCTTCAATGAATGTATAATATCCGCATTCATCAGAACTTGATTCTCCACAAGTTTCCATACTAGAATCTTGAGTCCAGAAATATTCACCACATTTTGGGCAAAGCTTACGCATAAATCCTTCTTGTTTAAAGAAGGATAACTCATACGCCTCTGCTGGAAAGCTTTTCTCAACCATAAAGATGCCACTTTTTACATTATAAATTAAAGCTGCTTGGAAATATGTTTTTCATAAATTTAAAGAATTATCCACAAGACAACAATGTTAATGCTAAAAAAGCACGTTCAACCAGCCGAACAAAAGGACAGAACAGATTTTTTAAGAATCGTCTTTATCAAACGGTGTGCAATACCAATTTTTGATAAGCACAACCGGGTCGCCTTGCTTTTCTTGCCCAAGTCTCCGGGGTGGTTTAGTTAGATGACGTTGAGATCGAGTAGAAGCTACATATAATCCCAGTTTAAGTGACCGCGGCATGGCGCGTTCCTGTTTTTTAATATCAACAAATTTTTTGCCACACTTTTCACATTTGAAACCTTGGTGTTTACCCATAGATTTTAAACGTTTTTGACAACCAGAGCAAAGTGGGTTCTGTTGTACCATTTTTTGATTAATAGATAAGACATTAATTTTTTCAAGATTCAACGTCAAAGGCTTGGTTTTTGTTGCCCTATTTACTGCGCCTACGACTTCTATGCAATCACCAATTACAAGCTCTCGAGCCGCTCTGCGCAAGTCACCTGTGGGTTCATATGCCATACAGTCAACTTCACCAAAGTCATCTTTAATGCTAAATAGCACATGTCTAACAGGTACATCACGTGGGTTTTGGGAAACAACAGCTTTGAGTATTATAGAACTGTAGTGTTTTAAGTCATTTGTAGAGTGAACACGTGTTAAATGTGCATCGGTTCCTTGGTTTGATCTGAAAATTACCCATCGTTCCACAGGTTCTAAAGGTTTAACTAGGCTAAATGCTTGCTTTACCACCTCAGCTGATTCACCGCGAATACCAAATAGTATTGGGTCAGGACCATGTGGAGTAATTATGACACGTTTTTTTTCTGTGTCTATGTTGCTGAAAACTTTGGGCTGCAATATTTGGTCCATATTAAATATCGATTCTTTGTCAACACGACGTTTTGTGCCCCAGTTTGCATTTGTACGGTAGGCGATTAATTCGTATGTATAGTCTCCGGTTAGGGTTTCGCCTATGGCAGCTAATGCGCCTATAATGCCTCGGCATGTGTTGTAGCCTAATGCCTCTGCGCCTATTTTGCGAGCTAGGTTGACTGCTTGTTTTATGGTAACTATGCTGGTTTGGGCTTGTTTGGAAAATGTTGTTAGTTCTTGTGGGATTTGTTTATGTTGGTAGAATACTATTCCAGAGTCAGTTCCTTTATTATTTATCTGTGAGTGTTGTTCTAAGAGGTTTAGGGCTAACTGTTTTATGTCATTTGTTAAGTGGGGTGGATGGTAGAAGCGTAGGCATAGAGCGGCGTTTCCCCGAGTTTTCCAAGGTATATTTGGGTTGAGTCGTATTAGGGCAGGATAGTCTTGGAATTGAACATTTATTTGAACGAGTTTTTCTATTAGGAGAGCAGTAAGATAAGTGGTGCAGCCGTTTTTGATTGAGTCGGTATCATCTATGCCTATATGCATGTAGGAAGTGTTATTATTAGTCAAATGTTCAAACCCACTTATTGTATAAGGTGTTTTGAGTTTATTAATAAAAAGGGTTTGCCTTAACGGTTTAGGCTGGGTATCAAACTTTTGATGCAGTTAATTATTAAAAATGTTGGGGTTATGGGTTACCATAACGTTTGCGGTTATTGGATGACTTTTAGTTCGCGTAGGATGCTTAGGAATTCTTCATCATTTAGTGATGCGCGTCTGCCGTTGGCATAGATGTCTTTAACTTTGTCTACTATGGTGCTGACTATTCGGTCGTCTGGTTCAGTTCCTATGATTTCAGTCATTTTATGCTTAATTATACCCTTACCGCTTTGCTTACCTATAGTCAGTCTGCGTTGATTACCAACAAGTTCTGGAGGATAGGGTTCATAAGTCCAGGGGTTGCTGATGACACCATGGGTGTGAATGCCTGATTCATGGGCAAATCCGTAAGCGCCAACGATTGCTTTGTTGTGCGGTACGCGGAAGCCTGTAGCGTGGCTGATGTAGTCTGTTAACTGTTTTAGTTTTTCTGTTTTGCCTTCAAATTTGCGTACACTGTAGTGTAGATACAGGTTTAGTATAACTTTCTCTGTTTCAGCATTACCCGCACGTTCACCTATGCCAAGGCAGGTAGTACTTGCATAAATTTTATCCCAAACACCCTGAGCAGCCTTAATGGCGGCCATAGTGTTTTCAACTGCGTTGCCAAAGTCATCGTGTGCGTGGATTTCTATTGTTTTCATTTTTGTTTCTTTCTTTATGGCAACAATTTTAGCGGGAATACCACTGGGCAGAGGGGCGTCAATATCTGACAGGCCAACGCCTACAGTGTCACAGACACGGTAGCATTCTGCGCCGGCTTCGGCGACTCTGTTAATTAATTGAGATTCAAAAGCCCAATCGGCACGTGTGCTGTCCTCGCCGTGTACAAATGTGCGTAAACCGCAGGTTTTTGCGGCGTATTCAGTTACATCTATAAGGTTAGCTAGAATTTGTTCGCGAGTTTTTTCAGGCCATTTTGCTTGGAAGTGGATATCTGAAACTGGATGAGATATTCCTACTTCGTTGAAGCCTAGTTTTACTGCGCTATCTATATCCTCTTTTACTGCGCGGCACCAGCCGGCGACTCTCACGTCTAATTTTTGGTCTAGGATTAGTTTTGCGGCTTGTTTATCTGGTTCTTGGTAATGAAAAACTTCTATTCTTTCAGTGCCCACTTCACTTAAAAGTTTAGCTATACATGCCGCATCTTTTGGTACGACAGCTAAACCGGGCATTTGAATGCCGTCCCTTAGAGTGCTATCATCAATAATTGGTTCTGTTCTAAGTTTGGGCAGTTTAAAATAAAATTGGTTTAGATCCATTTTCATCCCTATTTCTATTTTTGCTGTCCTTAAAATGTATGTAATGCTAATTAGTGTTTCTGTTCTATTGACAAATATTACCAACAGTTTTTGCAAAATAAACTAACAATTTAACACATTTAAAACATAAACATATTGTCATACATCAAGTAAAACATTTACATAAAAACTAAATATACAAAAACGAAAACAACAAAAAAATTAAAGCTTTGCAAACAACGCCTTAAGAGTACCTGAAACAGACAAAACATGCACGGCCGCCCCCCTACCCGCAACACTTGTAATACAAGCCAAAGAAACCCTAACAGAATCCAACATATCAAGCGACGAACGAATGACAGCAACCTTACAAGAAGCATCAAAACTAATCAAAACCATAGACGCCAAACTCGCACCCACCTCACCATAAAGCCTAACAATAGAACCCCAAACTGCATCCATAAACTCCCGCTCAGACGGAACACCATCCATCTCCAACTGCACCGCCAAATAACGACGCTTCACACGCTTCATAAACCATCACACTCCCCAACAAGACGAATACCAGGAGCAATAAAACTACTACAAAGCTTTTCACGATTACGTAAAACAATCGACAAAGGATTAACCGAAACAGCAGCCAAAGCCTCATCGACACCCAACCCAAACAAATACGCCAAACTCGCCATTTCACGAGGCCTACGCATAAAACGCGCCTCATTTACACCACTAGAAATAATCAAAGGCACACCAAAAGATTTAGCCACCACCACTTCACGCCGTAAACAGGAAAGAAAACGAGAACGCATAGAACCCTCCAAAACAAGCAAAGGTTTAACATCAATTTCCAAAGCCGCAAGACCATTACTAGCGAGTCCAGCCTCAGAATGATCAAAAAACCGCTTACGATAATCAAAATTAGGAAAATTCAACAAATCCACACGATGATCCTTAGCTGCTTGACGAGAAATAACCTTAGAATCACAAAAAACACAAACTACATCAAACTTACGCCGAACCCGACGCAAATTATTCATAAGATCATTTTCATTTCGAGGACATAAATCAACCCTCAAAACTGGTTCAACACCAACACCATTACATGCAACTGTTAAATTTTCAATTTCTTCCCTTGACGGCTCAGAAGAAAAAGAAACTGAAACATAACGATAACCAAAATCTGCCGCTCGCTGCATTGCTTGTAAAAAATTTGGATCCTTTGGAGAAAATTTTAGATGCAGGTCAACAAAGAATCGTTTCATGGCAACATCTCAAATTTCTTAAGAATTTCCAATATCTCGTCAGTTGACTTATTTTTGAAATGAATTTTCAGGTGAATTGGATCTTTTTGTGCAAACTTTATTTTTCCCAAAAAAGCTGCCTGCTTATCAAAACGTAGATACAAATTGGTTTTCTCTAAATGAAGATTAAAATTTGTATGTAACTCTTCCTTATCAAGAGCGCTTATATTTTGACCAAACTTTTCAAGCAACGTTGGTAAAAGTTTTTTTTCTGTAAGTTGGGCTGTAAAAAAAGTAATAGCATTACCATGATGCCCTGTTAAACTGTTTTTTGTAAATTGTACAGTCTCCACTAAATCGGGCGTTAGCAAATTGCGTACAGCAGTTAAAACTTTTTCAGAGTCCTCTGTTACATGAGCGAAAACTCTTAAGTCAACATAGCCAATAGATAGATTTTGAGACATCAAATACCAAATCCCTTTAGGGTTACTATCATTTAGCCTTTTCCAAGATTATACCTAAGTCTTATTGACAACACATACTTTTAACGTGCCAAAAAATTTTTACAGGGTATTTTTGCATTAAAAGAAAATAGAAGACCAAATGTTAGCTTACAGGCAAATATTGCCTTTTGCTAATCAATTGGGTTAATTCCGTTTATTTTTGATTTCCATGCTTCCTTGCGCCTTTACGGAGACTTGGTCTGACTTTTTCAGCTCCATGTCCACGGTGGCGTAATCCTCTAACATGCTTTCCAGCGCTTGTCATGCTTCTAAAGACACGACTTGTATGCTGAGGCTCAATAATCCAGTTTATGTTCTTATCTGCCTGAATAACTGGACTGTTAGGATCAACTAGAATTACTTCAAACCATTTACTTCGTCCGTCTTGACCAACCCAGTAGCTGTTAAGAACTTCTAGGTTCGGGAATTTCTTTGCAGCCCTTTCCTCTGCAATTAAACGGATATTTTTAGACGGTTTAAATTTAGCAACACCCATACGTTTCGGTCGTCTACCAGATCTTGGTCTTACTTTACGTAGCCCACCACGTCTTACACGTGCACGAACTACTACGAAACCCTGTTTTGCTTTATAACCTAATTTACGTGCTCGGTCAAGTCTTGTTGGATGTTCAATACGAGTAACAGTTGGCTGTTTTCTCCACTGTACTAAGCGTTGACGCATTAACTCATCAACAAAAGAGTCCTCGGGCTTTGCCCATTCATCTGCCATATATTTGTAGGCCATTGTTTTTCACCTATGTTTATTATGTGTATTATTTGTTTACGGTTCAGCCTTTCGGCTACATCCCTACGGACATGTTGTCCGCCTGTATTTTTACATCAGAGTGTTATTGCATAAAATAAACCTTTCCAAGAAATAAACAGCAAGTTCGCAGATATTTTTTTTATTTTCACCTTTACTGTACAGCAAAAGTGGCAAGTTTTGTGAATATATGAAAAATGTTTGGAGATATTGTTGCAGAAAGTTGGTTGTAGTTCTTGAGCGTTACAGACAACAAATAACCGAAACTATAACATGTTTTAACTGAATCATCACAGGAGACTCGCTATTGACAGTTTTTTAATTGGCGTATTTAAGTGGTTTTGGTAAGAGTTTTTTGTTTTTTACGCGTATTGTTTAAGTATTGTTTTTAGAGTAGTTTGTAAATTATCATTGTTAAGGTGTTATTAATTGTCGTTAAATGAGAAATTGGAAAAGCTTTCAAATGTGTGCGGGGTAACAGGTAATGAAGCCCCTGTTAGAGAATTATTAATGCAGCTCATGAATCCATATGTTGATGAGGTTATTGTTGATAGACTGGAAAATGTTATTGCTGTTAAAAAGGGTAAGCAGGGTAAACCGAAGATTATGCTTGCGGCTCATATGGATGAGGTGGGTTTAATGGTGAAGACTGTTACAAAGGAAGGTTTTTTGCAGTTTTCAAAAGTTGGTGGTATAGATGATCGTATTCTTCCAGCTCAGAGAGTTGTTGTCTATACGAAAAATGGTGCCTATAGTGGTATTATTGGTTCAAAGCCGCCGCATATTCAAAAGGAGGAGGAGCGGCGGAAAGTTTTAGCTACTGATGATTTGTTTATAGACATTGGTGCTGGGAGCAAGGAAGCGGCAGAGAGGATGGGTGTAACTGTTGGTAATTCTGTGGTTTTTGATGCGAAATATGTTGCTTTAGGTGAGAATATGGTTATGGGTAAAGCTTTTGATAATCGTGCGGGTTGTTTGGCTATGGTTGAAACTCTGAGACTTTTAGGTGAGACGGATTGTACTGTGTGTGCTGTGGGTACTGTTCAAGAGGAAGTTGGGCTTCGTGGTGCGGGTGTTGCTGCTTTTGGTGTTGATCCTGATGTTGCCTTAGCGTTAGATGTTACTGTTGCAGGTGATGTGCCTGGGGTTAGGGAGTACGATACGAGTGTTAAAACGGGTAAGGGTCCAGCGTTAACGGTTTCTGATTCAGGTTTAATTACGCATCCCAAAGTTTTACGTTGGCTTTTAGATACAGCTGAAGAGGAAAAGATTGCAATACAGCTTGAGTCTGGTTTAATGGGCAGTACAGATGCCGCGAGAATTTCGTTAACGCGTCAAGGTATACCAAGTGGAACTATTTCAATTCCAACACGTTATATTCATAGTCCTACGGCGATGTTAAATACGCAGGATGTTGAAAATTCTGCAAAATTGGCTGTAGCAGCAATTCAGAGGATTTCAAAGTATTTCTAAACATATGTACTAACTATAGTTGCGTGTAGCCGTAAATTTTTTTAACGGCTGAACCCTTTTTTTGGAAAAATTTGAAGTAGAATATGTAGAAGTCAGTATGTGTATAGTTCATTGAAGCTTTATCCTGAAATCCCGAAGAATTATGTCTATGTCGTGGTTAATCTTTATGGAATATAATTACGGCTTTGTTTGGGGGTTATTTTCCAATTAATGACTGTAGATACGTTTTTTAATGTTGGTGACTTG
>WRGM01000169.1 GCA_009787175.1 Candidatus Bathycorpusculum fermentans
AACCCCATGTCACTTCGCAAACAGCTTGATGAACGTAAACAGCAAGAAGCTTTCACACGTGCCTGCAACCTAAATCTCAAACGCCTATGCTACCTAAACTACTTAGAGAACATAAACGCAAGAAAAACCTGACACAAATAATATTGTCCCAAAGCCTCCATAAGGAAAAGACTTAAAACGACTTAACCATCGTGAAAGACCATAGCGAGCACAAGCTCCAAAAAAGCCGCCATTCCCACAGCAATTAAACTCAACATCATTCTCGCCTCATTCTTAACAGGCCCAGTTAGCTTTTTAGTTTTAAGGCGATCTTGTTGACCATACGTTGTAGTCTTTGAGTTTGTTGTTGTAAGTTAAGTATAAATGGTACTTGTTGTCCGTGAGGTTGACAGTGTCCATGGAGTATAGCTTGGGTAACTGCTTCAATTGTTGGTTCTTTAGCATCAATTGTTGTATAACCGTAACCGATTTGAGGCCCATAATGTGCATCTGTGCCTGCTACTTGTGGGAGGTTGAATTTTTCAGCGGCGTCTCGGGCTTTTTTGATGCTTTTTTGAAAGGGGAAAGCTCGTGCGTTAATTACTTCTATAGCGTCAAATGCGTTGCATACAGCGTTTTTTAGACTTCCTTTAATGTAGACGTATGGGTGACAGGCTATTGCTATGCCTCCTGCTGTGTGAATGCGTTCTACTGTTTCTATGGCGGGTAAATTTCGTGGTATAGGCTTATTTATGTTTAATGCTACAATGTGACCGTTACTGCTAGAGATTTCCATGCCGGGGATCACTAGAAAATCTTTGGTTTCCTTAGCAATTTTAATAGCTCCAGTTAAGTAGTTATGGTCAGTTACTGCGACTGCGTTTAGGCCGTTTTTTTTGGCGTAGTAGATAAGATCTTTTGGGGTGATTAGGGAGTCATTTGAGTATGTTGTGTGTACGTGGAGGTCAGCGCGTATTTGGGTGGTCATGTGTAGTCCTGCTTTTTGGGGTTATTTTTGTAGGGTTCCGAGTTTTGAGCGGATTTCTGCTAGTTGTTCGTCTAGTTTTGTTTCGTCAGACTCGATTTTATGGAATAGGGGTGTGGGTTTTGTGATTTTATGTCCGGTTTCAAGGGGTGTTGTTGCGTCGTTCCATGTGTTGATTTTGGGGGGTAGTTGTAGTGTTTGCCATATTTGTTGTGCTGTTTGGGGTATAAATGGTGCTGATACGACTGTTGCGGCTTTGACTATTTGTGTGGCGATGTAGAATATTGTGCCGGCTTTTTCTTTGTCGGTTTTCATAAGGTTCCAGGGTTCTTTGGTGTTTAGGTATTGGTTGCCGATTCTGCTTATGCTAATTAGGGTGTTAGCGGCGGCTTGTAGGTTTCCTGTTTCTATTTCTTTTGCGGTTTGTTGTACTTTTGTTTTAACTATGTCAAGTATAGCTTGATCGTCTGTGTCAAGTTTTGTTGGTGTGGGGATTGTGTTTTCGAATTTGCTATTTATGAAGGATAGGGTGCGGTGTATAAAGTTGCCAAATGTGTCGTTTAGGTCAGCGTTTATTTTTTCTGTAAATGTATTCCAAGTAAAGTTTGTGTCTTTGCTTTCGGGTCGGTTTGCTATTAGGTAGAAGCGCCAGTAGTCTACGGGGAACATTTCTAAGGCTTCATCTATCCATATGCCGATGCGTCTGCTTTTTGAGGCTTTTTGTCCGTGGAATTGTAGGAATTCTGTGGCTGAAACATTCCAGGGTAGATTGTAGTTTTGGTTTGAGGCTATAAGTAATGCGGGTAGTATTATGGTATGGAATGGTATGTTGTCTTTTCCTACGAAATAGAGGGTTTTAGCGTCCTTATTTAACCAAAAGTCTCTCCATTTTTCCGGCTGCGCGGTCTGTTGAGTCTGTTCTATAGCAGCGGATATGTAGCCTAGGACGGCGTCTATCCAGACGTATATGGTTTTCCCTTCGGCATTTTTGAAGGGTGCAGGGATGCCCCAGTCTATGTCTCGTGTAACGGCTCGGGGTTTTAGTCCTTCTTTTATCCAGTTTAAACTAAAATTTTTCACATTAGCAGGCAATTGTTGATTATTTTTTATATACTCACTTAGGGGTTCTGCTAATTTTG
This sequence comes from Candidatus Bathycorpusculum fermentans, assembly GCA_009787175.1. GTDB lineage: Archaea > Thermoproteota > Bathyarchaeia > Bathyarchaeales > Bathycorpusculaceae > Bathycorpusculum > Bathycorpusculum fermentans. Next base: position 2,104 of record WRGM01000169.1, read on the forward strand.
TAAGGTCTATATACCAATGCCTAGTTGTTTTAACTGTTGGCGTATTTTTACATATTATACAGTATGGCTCTACTATTGATGTAGGCTCTAAGAGTTTGCCGCATACGTCGCATTGGTCTCCCCGAGCTTTTTCAGCGCCGCAGTGGGGGCATTTGCCTTCTACGAAACGGTCAGGCAAGAAGCGCTGATCATGCTCGCAGTAGAGCATTTGCGTGTCTTGTTCAAAGATGTAACCGTTTTTTTGGATTTCAAGAAGAGTTTTTTGAACAAAATCCTTATGCACCGAGCTCTCAGTACAAGTATAATTATCATAAGAGATATTCCATTGTTTAAAGAGCTCTAAAACTTTGGCATGATTACGCTGTGTCAACTCTTTAGGAGTTATACCACATTTCAACGCTTCGACTTCAATAGGTGTACCGTGCTCATCTGAACCACTAACAAATAGCACATCATCACCCTTTAAACGGTAATACCTAGCGGTAACATCAGCAGATAAAGCAGAACCGACAAGGTTTCCCAAATGAGGAGTTACATTAATGTAAGGCCAAGCAGAGGTAACTAAAACTTTTTCAGGCAAACTAGATCTCCATCAAACATTAAACGATAGCCTTATTAAAAATTTTTATCAAACAAAACCATTTTAGCGACAACCACATGTTAGCAAGACTTAAATTAGCTTACAAACATATCTAAAACAGGTAACAACATGCCCTACTGTAGAAAATGCGGAACACAATTAGCCACAGACGCACTATACTGCTACAAATGCGGAACACCCACAACCACGCCAACACAACCGCCACAGCCTACAGCTACTGCTCCAATAAGTCGACCAGCAAGTGTACAAGAGAACGCTTCAGGTAAACCTGTGTATAAAGACACATTATTCATACTCATCCTATCTACATTAATAATTACCATAATAGCTCTGATAATAGTTGCTACTTTAGTGCATTGGACTTTAGATATAAATACTCAAAATCTTTTTGAATCACCAAGAACAAACAGGGTAAACTTGAATATACAAGAACTTGTAAACAACAGTTACATGTTACACTAAGACCTCCCTTATGGCAATAGCAGTATAAACAGGATATATGCTGAAATTTAACGGGTTTTTGAAACAAACACTCAGATCAACCTTCAATAATTTGTGCGGTCTACTATTTTCATCAGGCTATTTTGGTAGAGTTTTTAAGGGTTTGTAGAGTTAACATATGCACATATACAGGTTGTTTGTTATGGAAAAAAAAGTTGAGCCTTAATGGTTATAGATGTTCTATGCTTGTCAATAAGGTGCTAGGTGTTCCAATTGTTTTTCTGCATGGTTTATCTTATAATATTGGTATCTGGCAACGTTTGGGTGTAACTGATTTGCTTGACGAGAAACATGTTCCCTACATTGCTCTTGATATGCCATATGGCGAAAAGAGTCTCTGTAAGCCTAAAACTCGTGATGTAGAAAAGAATGTATCTTTTGTTTACGATGTTATCGAGAATGTTTTTGGCGGGTTTATTTCTCCTGTTTTAGTGGGTGCAAGCATTGGTGGATATATAGCGCTCCAGTTTGCTTCTCGTTTTCCAGTAAAAGGTCTTGTACTAGTTGGACCTGCTCGTGTGTTTGAAGAACAGCTATTACAGTCTTATGATAGTTTCAAGTTTCCGTCAACTATACTTTGGGGTTCAGAAGATAGCAGCATTGCAAGTGAAGATATGCGAACATTAGCAGCCAAGTTACCCAATTCTAAATTGATTATTTATCAGGGAGCAAAACATTCGGCTTACAAGGACTGCCCAGAGAGGTTTAAACATGATTTACTTGAACTTTATGTGAAAGCTGAAGCGTAAAAACGTGTGTATAAATGAAAAATCCATTTACCCTGGGTCACGAAGTTTTTAAGAACCTAAATATGCAATATGTAATGGCTGGTTATCTTGTCGCTTGAAGATATTGTTTTACAGGTTCAAGAATGTAGAAAATGTCGTTTATGGCAAACCGCTACGCAGGGTGTTCCAGGTGAGGGCCCTATTGATGCTAAAGTTATGTTTGTTGGACAAAATCCTGGTTCGGAAGAGGATAAAACGGGCAGACCATTTGTTGGTAGGGCGGGAAAGTTTTTAACAAAAACTCTTGCCGAGTTTGGTATAAAGCGTGAAGAAGTATACATTACAAATATTGTTAAGCATACGTCACCAGAGAATCGTAAACCGTATCCTGATGAAGTTGCCGCTTGTTTGCCATATTTGATACAGCAGATTAAGATAATTAAACCAAAAGTTGTTGTGTTACTTGGGGCAAGTGCGAAGGAAACGCCACGTGTTGACGGTGTAAAATATTTTGAGATTGTACATCCTTCAGCAGCTATGCGATTTACTAAAATGCGAGAGAAATTTAGAGCACAAATTACTGAACTTGCAGATCAAATTAAAACATGAGTTGGTAATTTTGTTAGAGTGTTGCAAACAGGTCTGTTAGTATTGATTCTATCTGATCTGCGGTTTTTTTAAGTTCAGTTGTTATTGTTTCTCCGAGTTCAACGTTTTTTGGCTGGATTAGAAGTAATGCTATTTTAGAGTTTGTGAATTTTTTAAGGTAAGTGTTAAACATTTGTAATGGTAAGGCGTGTGTGGTAAATGTTGAAAGATTTTCTAGTTGTTCGGGGAAAACTAGTTGTGTTTCTCCCGGTGTTAGATTTAGCATTGCGGCATCAATTAATAGTACATGTGAGGGGTTGAATGCTTCGATTTCGAGTAAATAGTTTTCAGGTACGGTTTCGCATTCGATTAAGTATACGTTGTTTGAGAGTTTGTTTTGTAGTTGTTGAACGATTTTTGTGCCTATGAAGTCATCGTTGCGTATGGGGTTGCCTATGCCTGCGATAACTATGCGGGTAGCATTGTTAGACCAGTTTTTGAGTTGGTTATAGATTTCTGTAGATGTCATAAAGTGCACAAAAATGTTAAATGTTGTATGTAAGAAAAATGTTGTTGTTTATTCTTCGTCTAAGCCTATGAATCGTCGTATTGTTTCAACGATTTCATCAGTTTCTGTGGGTGTTAATGGTGGTTCGTATGGAATACGTAGTACATCCCAGCCGCGTTGTTCGAGTAAGTCAACGATTTCTTGATCTTTTTGCTGCTGTTTATCTTTATTGTGGACGGGTATTCCATCGAGATAAACGGCTTTTTTGAGTTCGAACCAGCAGAAGTCAGGGATTGTTGCTCTTAAAATTATGGGTTTTTGTGTTACCATACCATATGTTAGCCCGGCTGTGCTTAAGGCTGAAAAAACGCTGATTTCGCCTTTACTAACTTTTGGATACATGTGTTTTTTGTAACTCACTGTTAACTACCAGAACCATATTAGCGGGCAAAAAGCGCATATAAATACAAAGTTTATCCGTCAATACAGAGGGGTAGAGGGATTAGTTAAAGTGGAAATGAACCCGTTTAACCTGTAATGTTATTTATTCTGAAAATGTTGTTTTTTAGCAATAGAGTAAGGAATAAAAGGTAATTTTTATCTTCACATAGCTACGCTGTGCGTTTTATAGCTTTAATTGTTCAACTATGTTTGATAGTACTGTACCTATGTTTTCGTGTATGACGATGTCAGCGTGTTTATCGTATGCTGTTTCGCTTTTGTTGATAAGTACTATTTTATTGCCATGGAAGTATTGTAGAAGTCCAGCGGCGGGGTAAACGTTTAGAGATGTGCCACCGATGATAAGGCATTCTGCGGTTGCGATAGCCTCTGTTGCTGTCTGCAAAACGTTAGGGTCAAGTTGTTCTTCGTATAGGACAACGTCAGGTCGTACTGTGCCGTTTTTGCATTTTTTGCATTTTGGTATATATCCGTTGCAGTTTTCAGGTTTTAGTATGTATTGTAAATCGTGTTTTTCGCCGCAGCTTATGCAGTATTGTCGATTATTTGAGCCATGGAGTTCTAAAACATTTACGCTTCCTGCTGCTTGATGTAACCCGTCAATGTTTTGCGTTATTACAGTGGATAAGAAACCGGCTTTTTCTAGCTTTGCAAGGGCGATATGTGCAACGTTTGGTTTTGCATTTATATGTATTAGGTTTTGTTTGTAGTATTGAAAAAACAATTCAGGCTTTTTGTTAAAAAATGTGTGACCTAAAAGTTCTTCAGGTAAATGCCCGTAAAAATTTTGCGCCATGTACAAACCGTTGCTTGAACGGAAATCAGGAATATTACTCTCCGTTGACACACCTGCCCCACCAAAAAACACTGTGCATTTACTATTTTTGAGTATATCTGCAAACATAACACTTTAACCGTTAACCAACTTGTTAAATGTTACACACTGCGGCTATAGTTACAGGAGATCATTTAGGAGCCAGTTTTGCCTGTTTAATTACAAAAACTCCAGAGGTACGATTCCAGACAATCTCAGAGGTTATTATTTCAATTTTCTGCTTAAACATGGGTGCATCTAAAACGGTGGTCTCTATTTCACCACCCTCACCTGTAATGCTAATGCCATATTTTTCAGACAAACTCGAAAGGCGTTCAATAACATCATTGTCTAACTGTTTTCCTAACCAAGACTCATCAAGAGGATAAGCAAAAACGCCAGAGATAACCACTTGAAAACTATGTGCAAGCAACTCTTCAAGCAGCCCACGCTGATTACACCACCATAAAGGGTTAAAACATTCCAAACCCAGCTTATCACAAATCCTTTGAATACGATACGTTTGATAAGCAGACTCTACAGCACCAGTAACCACACCTTCAATACCAAAACGAGCTTTAGCCTGCAAAATAGCAGCCTCCAAATCAGCAAGCTCCTCCTCTTTACAACCAGCAGTATCTACCGAAACCAACGGCAAATCTAAGCATTGAGCCTGTAACGCTGTAATACCCACATTAGGTGTATGAAACATGTAACTCTCCGGGTTTTTTGAAACAACCGTTATTAAACAAGCTATCTGCTGCCCTTTTTCTGCCATCAAATGCAGAGCAAGCGTAGAATCCTTGCCACCGGAAAATAACACACCAAGCTTCATAGATAATTATTAACAGTTGAACATACATATACATTTTTCAAAAAGCTCAAACTATTAAAATAAGACATAATGAAGCTTTGAACAAAAATCACGGTTTCTTCTGTTTAAATGCCCATACAATCGAGTATCATTACTGACTAACTCACAAAACGCTTTGCTATAGCCTCCAACTTTTCGCAGCTTTGGAACAAAGGCTAGTCTTTGAGAATTACTATGTATGCTCATTTACCGAGTAATCTTTTTGATACACCAACTTTGGCTGAATCCCCAAACGGTGTTACCTTACTCTCATAAACAACCTCAACACTTTCAGTAACTGCAAAATCTTCAGACTTAAACGCTATTCTTCTTGGCATAACAATATACTATCAACATTTACGCATATATCTTTCGGAAAAGCAGTGACGCATATCCCACTATGCTTTCATAGTTTCCTGAAGTGTCCCCGCTATTGTGGTAGCTTAGCAGTTTTGCTTTAGCGTTTAATCCTTTAGCATAAGTTATTAAAGCTACTATAGGGGCATATCCACATATTGTAATGTTTTGAGTTTCAACGGTTTTATAGAAATGGTATGCATCTAGAGCTGTTATTGCATTTAATGCTTGATTATCCTTTTTTTCAGCCTGCATAGCAGATTCATAATGGGTCATATCTGAAGAGGCAATAACAAGAGCGTTATGGTTGTTTAGGGCTTCAAGTAAGGCGTTGCCTACTTCAACTGCTGAAGTATAGTCCTGCAGTTGGAAGCATATTGGTATGAATTTGAATTTGTCACCATAGAGATATTGTAGGAAGGGAAGCTGTACTTCAATGGAATGTTCAAATTTGTGAGCGGTTTCATCAACATCAATAATATTGGTTTTTGAGAGAATTACGTCGGCTATTTCTGTGTCAATTTCTACGCCGCCAAATGGTGTCTGCCATGTTCCTTTTCGCATTAGAGATAAGGCACTTCCATATCCGGTATGGTTAGGACCTACAATTATTACAGTGTCAGGTAGACCATCTTGGGCGAGCTCAAAAAAGCCGGAAGCGGCAACCATGCCTGAATACATGTAGCCAGCGTGTGGACAAATTAGTCCAACAATTTCGCGTGGATAATTACAGAAATTAACTTTGGGAAGTTTTTTAGGACCTAAATTGTTTAGAAAACAAGAGGAAATTTGGAGTTTAAGTGCTTCGGCGTCATTTTCATAAAATTGACCGGCGACAAATGGACGCCGAAACGGAGACCTGTTTAAAGGTCATCCTCCTCGTCTCGGGTAACTTTAGCTTCAAAATCGTCAATTGTTTCTTTAGGATCACTACCAATGCCAATTTCGCCGCGTTCGCGTAAAATTTGTCTTGCAAGTAGCCAGAAAATGACTGCAAGTGCGCGTCTGCCCTTATTGTTTGTAGGAATTACTAAATCGACACCTGCGAATTCATTATCAGTACTGCAGAGAGCAACTATGGGTATACCTACTTTAGAGGCTTCTTTAACAGCTTGAGCATCTGCTCGTGGGTCTGAAACAACGATGATTTCAGGATCAATACGTCTACTATACTGTGGATTGGATAATTGTCCAGGGATGAATCTTCCAATGATAGGAGTTGAACCTGTTACTTCACAGAATTTTTTAACAGGTTCATGAGCGTATAGTCTTGTTGCTGAAACAGCAACTTTTGCTTTATCATATCTAGCAAGAAACTTTGCTGCTGTCCTAATTCTATCGTCAGTCCTTTTAACGTCTAAAACAAATAGACCATCAGGGCGCACACGATAGATAAATGATGCCATATCCAAAGTTTTCATTCTAGTACCAATATGAATACCCGCTGAAAGCAACGTGTCTCTTGGAAGCAATAACTCTTCTGCTGGAGGAACATCTTGTTTTTCCTCTTCAACAGGCTCATCTTCAACAAACTGAGTCTCATCTACAATGTCATCTTCAACTGACACTTCAGGACCAGCCTCATCTACAACTGGCGTCCCTGTTATTGTTTCTTCCACTGTATTTTCAGTCAGAGTTGTTTCTTCTGCCTCTGGTTGGTTTTCAACTGGTTGACTTTCTTTAACTTGGTCTTCTGCCAATTTCTTATTCCTCTATTATCGTATTTTTAAATCTGCCATTTTAGCCCTGTTTCCAAGGAAATGCTCAATTCTTATTAATTCATTGAGTTTTGCGATTCTTGTGCCTTCCACCACACCTGTTTTAATGACGGGGCATTTATAGGCTACAGCCAAGTGGGCTATGTGCCAATCGCATGTGTCTCCAGATCGGTGGGATATTACAGGGATATATCCGTTACTTTGAGCTGTCTCTATTGTTCGAGCAGCGTCACTTAGTGTGCCTATCTGGTTAACTTTAATTATGATAGCGTTTCCTGCGTTAATTCTTATACCATTATTTAACCTTTCAGTATTAGTTGTGAACAAATCGTCTCCACAAATCAAACAATTTCTAGTTTTACGAGTTAACTCGGCAAAACTTTTAAAGTCCTCTTCATGGAACGGATCCTCCACATATGCAAGATGGTATTTTTCAATTAACTCTCTCATGTATTCAAGCTGCTCGCCTGAATCACGCTTTACACCCTCATTAGAATAAACATATTTACTCTCTTTAGCATTCCAAAGAGAAGAAGCGGCAACATCAAGACCAAAGCCACATTCAAAATCTAACTCATTACTAACATCATCACATACTTTAGATATAACATCAAACGCGTCAATGGTATCAATGTTAGCAATCCAGGCACCTTCATCACTTTTACCGCCATTAAAGGTGTTGCTTTTCTCTTTTAAGGCATCACCGATTTTTTTATGAATTTTAGCATTAGCAGCTACTGCCTCAAGGAACGTTTCTGCACCATGCGGAAACGCTAAATACTCCTGAATATCAGGCGATTTTCCAGTAGCATGCTGACCCCCACTTATACAGTTTCCAAGTGGATAGGGCAGACTTGTCGCTGAATTACCTCCGAGAAATTGATACATAAGCAATCCATGGGAATTAGCAGCTGCTTCAGCATTAGCTAACGAGATAGCAAATGCAGCACTCCCACCAATGTTTTTAAAATTTTTACTACAACCATCGAGTTCATGAAGTATTTCATCTATTTCCTCTTGAGAATCAGCATTTAACCCTGCAAGTTCAGGAGCAACAAATTCTTCAATTTTTTTAATTGCCTCATCAACACTATCTTGCGGGAAAGGTAGAACTTCAGCTTTTCCACGACTTTTTCCAGCAGGAGCAGAAGCTCTCCCAAAGCCGGATGTCGTTACTACATCCACTTCAATAGTTTCCTCTCCGCGGTTGTTGAAAACTTTTCGTGCAATTAAATCTTCGATGAAAGACGACACAGATATCCTCAAGTCGCTATAATTCTTGCTACCCGCTTATTTTATGTTTCGGATACAGTGAACAGGACTTGATTAGAAAACATAAAAAGACAACAAACTATGAGGCCACCACTAAAAGGGCACATGATAAAAATGGGGAGTAAGAATTATTTGTTTTTGTTCTTTACGGTGTCATCTTTTTTGTCTTCTTCTTTAACAATTTTAGTGTAATAATATTCACCAATGCTTTTCTGAAATTCATCCATTTGAGAACTTTCTTTGTTAACACGTGGTCGTAGAGTGGTTGGGTCACGACGGAAAGTTATATTCATTTCTTTAAGGAACATGTTCATACCCTGTCGCAGTGTAGTGGGCGTGTTGGCAACACCTGAGATGCCGGGTTCACCGTTAAATACCATTAGTCGGTCCGCGATAAAGTCTTGTGTTACGACGTCGTGTTCGACTACGAATGCTGGGATGCCGTGTGCTTCAACTACGCGGCGGAGGGTTTTGGCTATATTTAAGCGTTCTTCGACATCTAAATATGCACTGGGTTCATCAAGTAGGTAGAGATCAGTTTTGCGGCTAAGGCATGCGGCGATTGCGACTTTTTGGAGTTCACCGCCGCTAAGTTCCATAACATTTCTGTCCATAAGAAGTTGAAGGCGTAATGGTTGGGCAATTTCGGTTTTATACCATGATGAGGTAAAGTTTTCCTTAGCGACACTCATTAGTAATTCTTGTACTGTGCCAGGATAGTCAGGGGATATATATTGGGGTTTATAACTGACGGTTAATTCTCCAAATTTGCGTTTATCGTTGGATTCTTCTATGCCGGCTAGAATTTTAACGAATGTTGTTTTGCCAATGCCATTTGGTCCTAATATGCCAATTATTTCGCCGCTGCGAATTTCTCCGGGTTCAGCTTTTAGGGTAAATCCTTGAAAAGTTTTTTCAAATGCGTCCCATTTTAGTAAGGGAGCATTGATATTCATGCCTGCTGTTGGGGGTCTTTCTTGGAAGACTATGACTTCTTTGCGGAATTTTATGTTTTCGTCTGAGATATAGCCCTGTAAATAGATGTTTATACCTGTTCGTACGCCGTGGACGCGAGAAACAACGCCATAGACGCCTGGGTCGCCGTAGAAGAGGCATATTTGGTCAGAGAGATAATCGATGATTGCTAAATCGTGTTCAGCAACGATTATGGTTTTTTGTTGTTCCTTTAAACTGCGTATGGCACGTGCAACGGCGAGTCGTTGTTTAACATCGAGATAGCTTGAAGGTTCATCAAAGAGATAAACATCTGCGTCTCGGCTTAAAGCTGCTGCAACTGCAACGCGTTGAAGTTCACCGCCGCTTAAAACTTCAAGAGGTCTGTCCCAAATTTTGCGAAGTTCTAGCTCGTCGATAAGTTGTTCGAGAATTTTGCGTTCATCAACTTTTTCTAGTAAATCGCCAGATTTTCCTGTGACGGTTTTAGGGATTTTATCAACATACTGAGGTTTACTGCTGACTCTGAGTTTTTTCTCACTTATTTTCTGAAAATAATCTTGAAGGTTTGAACCACGATAATGTTGAATTATTTCGTTCCATTCAGGCGGATTATCATATTGACCAAGATTAGGTTTAATGCCGCCTGAAAAAACTTTGAGAGTAGTACTCTTTCCTATACCGTTTTGTCCTAATAGGCCAAGAACTGTACCAGCTGAAGGCATAGGTAATCGGAAAAGTTTAAAGCTGTTTTCACTAAAGCGGTGGCTACAATCAGCATCAAGTTCGTTAGGTAAATTAACTATGCTAAGTGCTTTAAAGGGGCACTTTTTGACACAAATACCACAACCGCTACAGAGCATTTCAGATATTACTGCCTTAGTACCTTCTACACGTATTGCTTCAACGCGGCTTCTTACCATTGGGCAGAAATTTACGCACAACTGATTACATTTCTTAACTTTGCATCTATCCTGATCTAAAACAGCTATTCTTGTCATACAAAAATAGAAATTTAAAAAGACAGTAATAAACCATAACCTTAACAGATAACAGAAATTACCTACATTTTATAGCTTTACAAAAAATGTTATAAAAGAATTAAAAGAAAAGAAACTGATAATCGTTAAAAAAGGCTATTTTACCATTCTTCTTCTTCCCATTCTTCATCCTCGCCTTCTTCCCACTCTTCATCTTCGTCAATTCTATACATCAACATGCCCTTTTTTTCACCTCACCACAAAAGCGGTTAAGTATCCAACTATTCACAGATAATTTTAAAGATTTAGCTACGACAAATGACTATAGTTTACACCAAAAACAGGAAATAATAAAGTTTTTTGCATAATTTTTTCTCCATTACAAATCAACAAAACAGGCAAAACCATTAAATTTAACATAAACTCATCAATTACAGTGGGATGATGTGAGGCGACGGCTTTGAGCATAAGCTGTGAGAAATCGTCAAATAACACTGACCAGCATGATCAAATAATTTTTTAGACTTTATATAAAATGGTACATCTAAAAGGTTATTATTAACAAAAAAAGGAAGGATTGTTTTTTATTTCTTTCGAAGTATCAATAGACAGGCGATTATGACTGTTATAATTATTGCAATGCCCATACCAATGATGTATAATTCATATGATACGATTCCGTCTGGTGCTTCTGTCGCTAGTAAGCCAGTGTTTGTATAGTCACCATAGTATGCTTTTGAGCCATAGAAGAATGCAAAGATATCATATTGACCTTCTATTTCTGGTGTGAATTGTATTGCAAAGTTTCCTTGTGCATCGCTTACTGTTTCGCCTATAGGAATTTCGTTACCATTAGGGTCAAATGCCCATAAATCTATGCTAACACCGTTTACGTTCTTTGCTAGGTCAAAGTTTTTGTAGACATATAGCATCCACTCACTCATGTCTTCATCAGCCATAGCTGGAACACCTCTTGGGAATCTGAGCTGGAGTCTATCGCTTTGTGTACCTGGTGAAATGTCCATGATAGTTCCTGTAATTAGAATAGGTTTACCTACTGTAACAGCTGTGTTAGGTGTTGACACTGTTATGGAAGTTGGTCCTTTGCCGATTGCATAAATCTGTGAATCATATGAGTCTATAGTAGCAATTATGCTATCGCCGATGATTGCGCGACCACCCCAAGCTAATTGTCGGAATGCACCATAGATTTCCCAAGCTATAGTACCATCTTCTACATTAAGTGCAAAGAATGGTGCGCCTCTTGGTTTAGGTTCTAGAGAGGAGTGTTCATAATGTCCTAGATAGATTTTACCGTCTGAAACGAAGCATAAGCATAGCCACCAGTTTGCTGTAGTATAAGATTCGCCATATGTATCAACTGCTTCATATGTCCAAAGTACTTCACCTGTTGCAACATCATAACAATAGACAATACCGCCGACACTTGCTTCAAAAAGTTTGCCGTATGCAATAACTTTTTCGGGTGACGAGTTTGATGTAGCTCCACCCCATCCGTCTGCGTATATCTGTGGTTCTGATTGCCATAGTAAGTTACCAGTCTCTAAACTGAAAATATAGTTAACCCTGTTTTCTTTTGTCCAGAAAACACCCACGTAAGGTTCAGAAGAAAATGCTGCCCAACCTGTTTGTGTTTCACTACCGCCAATAGAGATACCTTCCCACTCGCCTGCAGCTGGCTGCCAGTATTTTTGATTAAATAACATTACTCCAAAGTTATTTTCGTCAAGAGAGACCGCTGAGAGTGTTACGCCTGCTGAGGAAACGTTAGCAAATATAGCGCGATCTGTTGGAAATACCATTATTGGTGTTCCCAAGTTTCTTGGTAATGAGATGTTAAAATCGTAACCACGTGTTGTCGCATTGTATTCTCTAGGACCAGTATTTTGACTAACTTGACTACCCCAAGCAGAGCCGGAGAGGGCTACAACTGTTGAAGAGTTCCATTGTCGTAACATATAATCTGGCTCTTCAGGTGTTCCTGCGTTAACAACTGTGTATTTTAGCATTTCACCGCGTGGACCATAGTAAACCTCTCCGCCTGGAACGTTAGTCATAGTATATATGTGCTCACCATTTATTGGATTAAGGGCAACCCAAGTGGTACCAGAGGTTCCGTTAGTTATCCAAAGATATCCCCATGCACCACGGTTATTCATACTCTCATATGATATAATTTGTGCACGGTTGAGTCTAGCGTTTGGTCCAAATTCTGCAAGTGACCTTTCCCATACAGTATTTCCTGTATGCAAGTCAATTGCTTTGATTTTTTGATGCATTCCGCTGTTACCACCACTATAGACTGGCGCTACATTGTAATACAAGATGCCAGCAATAATGACGGCGCCATAGAATTTGCCTTCATAAGCATCGCCGTGTTGAAAAGCAACATCACCGAAATCGCCGACCAAGCCACCCAGATATTGATCATCAGGTGTAGCCCATAGAATGTGGGCGGTTTCGGGTGCATTATTATATGGAGCATACAAATTGTTAACACGTGATTTTTGTACTAACCAACTTCCTGCAACAGAGTACCATTCACGTAATTGACCATCAATTGGTCTTGTCCAGTACTCTACAGGGAAATTTGAGTAGCCAGGATGACTAGGTTGTACATAGTCAGCTAGTACTTGTAGAGTGATTGGTGGAGATTCACTTGGCAAATAATATGCACGTGTAGTACCTGTTGTGCTAGCATAGTATTCTGCACCTGGGAAAAACGATTGTAATGTATATGTACCTTCTTTTGTCGGCGTATATCTCATACCGCCCATACCTGTAGACCATGTCATCCCATGAAGAGTTTCAGTTATACCATCTGGATCAGTAACTCTTATAGTTAAATTCCAGCCATCACCATTAGTCCGCAAATAGTTCAACAGACCGAAATTGACTAGAACGCTTTGTCCAACACCAGTAACTCTTGGAACAGTGTCAACAAATGGAAAAGTAGCTTTATCTGCAGCGGTTGTTTGCGCAGTAGTACTCGGCAAAGTAATCATAGTTGCAACAAATGACAGCACCATAAGTATCGCTATTGTAGAAAATATAGATTTATGTTTTAAACTTCGTATTTTTCATACCTCAAAAGAGTAAATGTAGCCAATGCAATTAATAAACTTAACCATAATTGAAAAAATTGAAGCATATCAACCCCCATCCCCACATATTTTACAAAAAAATTCAGACTATAAATTTAAAAACAAATAACAATGAATGGTAAGATTACATTTTATGACCTGACAAGTAGAATATAAATTGAAAAATGTGTATCGTGTAAATGGCTAAACGATGCAAAGTATTGCCACGATGCCAATTGTACATGCATTTATCAAATACATATAGATATACAACAAAAATGTTCCTAAAAATTTCTGCAAATTTTGTTCTACAGAATTATTTGTCCAGTGATAATTTTTTCGTTGATGTTGGTTATCTTTATTTTTACGTATTCACGTGGTTTAGCTTTAGGTACAAGTATGCTATAGCCGCGGAGGATTAATCGTCCATCGCCATTTGGGGCTAGATCAATTATAGTTACATCTATTTCTTGACCTAGTTCTACAGGACAAGGTTTCTCTTCATATTTAATTTTAAATTTTCCACCACGAACTCTACGATGAACCACCGCTATATTACCTCTTCCTTGTTTGTTACATCCGCGTTAAATTCAAGTTTACCACATTTAGGACATAAGAGAACAGTAACAGGCAACGCTTTATCGCATACCAACATGTTAGAAGATGAGCCTCTCCAGTGATCTATGATAAACCGAGTTTTAGTCCATGCCATGTCGATATTGCAGGCGAAACAAAAAGCAACTGGAACATTTTCAAGTGGTGAAGTGTTATCTTTGAGTTTGTTGGGCATGTTAGTGTATGTATTTTCAGGTACATATTGTGGCTTAGTGGGTTTTTCAGTTTGTCCTAGATATTTACAGCTTGTAGCGCATTGTGATCTAAATACGCAGAGATAACAGCAACTGGCAATATTTTGGCTGTTTTCGCAGTTTATCTGTCGCAGAGTTTTCGCTTTAGGGTCATTAGTAATGAGAGCGCACAGTTTATCATTACTTAAGTATTCACAACTGTTAGCTAAATCTGACAAGTCATTAACCTTTTCAAGTAATTAATGTTTAACCCTAAGTGTGTTTTGGTAATAAAAAATAAACTCGTTAAAAGAAAAGAGTTAGAAGTTATCTAACTGCCTATTAGTAGTCTCTGCTTGTTCTGCGGATTTGGAAAGTTTGAACTTGGCTTACGCCTTTGATTTTTCCTAGTTCAACTTCAAAGTCGTCAACAACGCCTGAAACGTCTTCTGGGAAGCGTATTTGAACAAGTAATGCGACTAATCCGAAAGCAACTGGTTCTTCGCCCCATCCATCAATTTTAGAGGTTTCGGGGAGAATTTTTATTATTTCAGTTTTTAGGGGTTCAAAATCTTTTACGATATCTTCGGGGAAGACTTTGTATGTTACGAGTATAGCACCCATGAGTTTTCACCTATAGTTGTTATGGTCCTTGGAAAGCGCATTTTGGACATTTATATAGTCGTCCGAATTTGCGGCATTTTCCGTCACGTTTGATTTGCATATCACCGCAGTTTGGACATTGAAACTTTGTTGACTCTGATCCTGGCGCAATTGGTTTACCGCAACTTGTGCAGGTTACCAAGGATAAAGCATTTCTTTCTGCCATAAATTATACCTTCTGTCGATGTTAATGTAAGGGTTACTTATAACTGCTATGCTTAAAACAACATGTTTCTAATTTCTAATTAGAGCCATAAATGAGAAGAGGCTTGTGTACTTTTTAGTTAAATGACTTTTGCTGAAATATTTTTCGGAAATTAACTAGTTGATTATAAAGAGCTAGGAGTGAAAAAATTTATTATGTAACATAGTACTTATTTTTAAGTGGTGTTCATTTGGGTGTAAACTTTAAAGACATAATACCAAAAAGTCCTATAAAGCTTGAAGATTTGAATGGTAAAATAATTGCCATAGATGCCTATAATGCTATTTATCAATTTTTAAGCATTATCCGTCAGCCAGATGGTACACCGCTTAAAGATAGTACAGGAAAAATTACAAGTCATCTAAGCGGTCTTTTCTATCGTACTAGTAATCTTGTCGAAATGGGGTTAAAACCGGTCTACATTTTTGACGGGAAATCTCCAGCGCTTAAAGCTGAAGAGATTGAACGCCGTAGACAGGCTAAAGTACATGCTATTGCTGAATATGAAAAAGCCGCTGCAGCGGGAGATATAGCTAAAATGCGTACATACGCTCAGGCCTCCACAACTATGAAAGATTACATGTTAGATGATAGTATAAAACTAATAGAGTTAATGGGACTCCCATGGGTTCAAGCGCCTAGTGAAGGCGAGGCTCAAGCCGCATATATGACTAGGAAAGGCAACTCAGACTATTGCGCAAGTCAAGACTATGACAGTTTGCTCTTTGGAGCACCTAAACTGTTACGAAATGTTACGATTTCAGGCAGACGTAAAGTGCCAGGCAAAAATATGTACATAGATATTACCCCTGAAGTCGCAGAGTTATCTAAAATCTTGAGCTTTTGCAAATTAAGTCATGAGCAACTAGTTGATGTAGGGATTTTAATTGGCACAGACTTTAATCCTGATGGTATTAAAGGAATAGGATCTAAAACGGCACTTAAACTAATAAAAGAATATGGCACAATAGAAAAAGCAGTTTTACACATTAAAGATGCGAAATTTACAGTTGATCCTGTAGAAATTAAAAACATTTTTCTACAACCAAAGGTTTCGGATGACTATAAGATGGAGTGGAAAGAACCAGATCAGCAGGGTATTGTAGATTTTCTCTGTGGAGAGAAGGAATTTTCAGAAGAACGCATACAGAAAGCTCTTGAACGTATGAATATAGGGAATAAAAAACAGAAGAGTAAAACATCATTAGAAAAGTGGTTCACATAAACATGTGTTTACAAGTAGAAAAGCAGATTTTATTGAGGTTTATGAGAAAGTGACAAAGCAGTTTGTAGAGCAAATTTTAGCTTTTGGGCATGAAAATGTTTTAGCTACTCATCCAACTACACTAATGATTACCAAAGATAGAGAGTTGTCAAAGCAGGGTGACTGTATTATAGCTGTTGGGGCTAACAAGGCGGTTTCGGATTTAAATTCAGAGTTTAAACAAAAACTGCGTAATTGTAACACTAAAATAGATATATTAATTGAAGTTGACGGCATAATTGAGAAAGTAACTGCACATGGTTCAGCTGATCTTGACCTTAGTAACAATACAGATATAGTTGTCAGGAAGAGTGTTTTTGCATCTGATCGCACTTTGGCATTAAAAGCAGATAAAGCAGCAGTAGATTTACCTCGAATGCTTACAGAAAAACTTAGAAATTCAAAACAGCACGTAAAAATAACACTCATCTTATCTTAAACAATGTTAGCAACATCCACGCTTTGACATAAATTGTCGCAGTCATGGTGATTAATGGATTTGAGCATCTATAACGACTTGTTGTTCATATGGAGCTGTTTCTCTGACACGTCTAATGCAATGGAAAGTGGTTATTTTTCTGCCTTGTTGCTCAACTAGACGGGTAAAGCGTGTTTTTAAATCGTCAATGGTGTCAGGTTTACGGGTAAATCCGTAAAAGTGTATAATTCCTCCTGATGACTTTAAGGTTTGGCAGGCAGTGTCAACAAAATCTATGGCGATTTCAGGTAGGTTCATAATTACTCTGTCAGCAATTCCACATAGTTTATCATTAACTAATTCTCTGGCGTCACCTATTAAGGGGTGGACTTGGTTTTCAACTTTGTTTACTTTAACGTTTATTTTTAGTAGTTCAACTGCGTCTGGGTTTATGTCTATGGCGTGTACTTGTGTTTTAGGGTGTAATTTACCTATAGGTATTGCAAATGGTCCTACGCCAGCGAAGAGGTCGGCTACGATTTCTTCTGGGTTTACAAGTGTTGCTACTCTATGGTGTTCTTGTGATAGTCGTGGTGAAAAGTATGCTTTAGCTAAGTCGATATGGTATTGGCAGTTGTATTCGTTGTAGATGGTTTTTGTTCTGTTTTCGCCGGCGATATAGGTTAGGTCGCGTATGCGGTATATGCCGCTGATTGCGCCGGCTTTTGCGTGGACGCTTTTTATGTTTTTATGAGCTTTTAGGATGGCGTATCCGATTATGTCGTTGTAAGTGTTTAGTTCCGGTGGAATTTCGACAACTGCTATATCGCCAATTATGTCAAATGAGTGAGGAATACTAGAATGTAGGTTAGGGGGTAATTGTTTTTTAAGAGCTTCAGTTAATGTTTCCTCAGTGGGACGTTTTTCAGTGAAATCTTTAGTATCCATGGTTATATCTGGTGTTATGTCTTTTAATTGGGATATTTCATTTTCATTTGGTGCTCTTAAAAGTGGGATATAAAGGTGATAAAGTTGGTTTGTAATGTAGAGGTTTTTGTTGACTATTTCAAGTTTGTGAGCTAATGTGATTATTTTTTCGCCTAAATTTTTAGGTACTTTGAGGTAGATACTGTTTAGCATTGTAGTCAACAGGTTTTTTCTATTCTATACAATAGGTTATTTACTTTTTCAATATTAAACTTTGAGTTTAACATAGTTTCCATAAGCCAAATATTAGCTTCAACATGCTCTGAAACGTGGCGGGTGTAAAAAAATGAGTTACCTTCAGCTAAGGCTATATAGGGTATTAGCATGTCAGCTAAAAACGTGTCAACTGTAGACTGACTTTCTAATTCATTAATCAGCCTTTCGGCGGCGTCTTTTCCAACAGACTCGCTTGTTTTACCGAGTTTTCCAAGGGCATCTGCACCCAGAAGAACACCTGTGTCTGTTTTAGCCCACATTGTGATGGAGCTGCCTTTCTGGTAAGAATTTGACAGGTCATCTAAAACGCGAATTTGCGCCTGACGAGCAATGCGGTGCATATTTAGAGTTTGCATTGCAGCATCTGCTTGTCGTTTAGCGACTTGTCTGTCAGCTAAGAAAGTGCAAACAGAAACACCGTTAACACTTTCAAGGTTACCAAAACTTTCAAGTTGAACATGATGAAGCATAGAAGCCGGCTCTACAGTTAATGTTGCTTCACCCATACCTTTAGGGTAGTAACCATATTTTTGCACCGATATCTCTGCCTTGACGCCCATTTTAAACAGTGTTGGAAGCAGTACAAACTTAAGATAATTAATTGTTGGAGCATACATAGTATCTGTTCCGCCCTTAGCTACATGTAACGTTACAGGGTTTTTAGCGTATACACAAATAGGAAGAACAGCCATGAAAAGCATAGGTATACTACCAGCCGTTTCAATTACAGCCTCAACAGGTCCACCTACAATCTGTTTAGGTGTAAACCATAGCTCCTCAGAACCAAGCAATGCACCCTCAACTGTAGCATTACAAAGCTTTGCCGCTGTCAAAACAGACTCAAGATGCTGTCTTTTCAACCCCGGCTGCGGTCTCTGCTTTCGAATGTTAACTATATGTAAGGGTTGTTGTGTAATAACTGAGAGGGCTATAGCTAATCGTAATATGGTGCCGCTTCCACTTTTTTGGTTACCATCAATTTCGAACATAAGTTAACTCACATATCAATTGCAAAGAATTTAATAACTCTTAGAAGTATTTTAGAGTTTGAGGAAATTATATGAGCAGTGATAAAGAGAAGCTTAGCCAATTATCATCAAGAGTTGATGAACTCATAATTACCATAAATAAAGTTACAGAAGAATTACGATCAATTTCAGCCTCTATAAAACTGCTCTCCGTAGCACAAAACCAACCACAAACAACAACTCCCACTCCCGTTGCAGCTAACACTGTAACATCGCCACTAAAAGCAACATATGCATCATCATCGCTAGCAGAGACGAATTCAATAATTACTTCGCAAGCTGAAACGAAACTGCGTTCACTTGATGATGTTCGTATGTCTTTTCCTGAAGATCTTGAAGCGAAACTAATTTTTGAAGATAAAGAGGACTACATAACAGTTAAGCCTAAACAGTTTCTTGGCAGCGACAATTTTGCTAAAATTGCCTCAACAATCCGCGGAATGGGTGGAGAATATATAAGTGCAGGAAAAGATAGCCACTTCCGAGTTCCAAAAAAGAAGCCAGTGAGCTAGATTATTTTAAAGTCTGAAAAATCATCCGTGCAAGTTTCGAAGAACACTTCTACATGTTCAACTTTAGCAAATGAAGGTCCCTGACGGCAGTAATCTATAACTTCTTTAACTGATGCTTCTTCACCTTCAAAAACGGCTTCAACACGCCCATCAGACAAATTACGGACCCAGCCACAGACATCACGACTTTGAGCTTGTCGTTTAGTGTTCTGTCTAAAAAAGACACTTTGAACAGTCCCAGTTACGTAAATATGCGCTCTTACTTTTGGCATAAATGTTTACCATTTTTTTCCAGTTATTTTAATACATTTGCTGAAGTGTTATTATTTTTTCCAATAAAAATAGACAGGCAGGGTGTGAGATATTTTAATCTGTTTTTCGTTTCACCCTTGTCAGTATACATTTTGGTAAATGTTGAGAGTGTTAGAGTTTTTTGAATCGGATTACTTGATTGTCTAGCACTACTTCATAGATTTGATTTACGTCAAAGTTTATTCCTAAATTGTCATATTCTTGTTCAGTTAGGAATAAGATAAATTTTGGTGTAGCTAATTGTTGTTGTTGTGGTAGAAATGGCATTTGTTGTTGAAGAGCTTGCATGATATCTTGTGCCATTTTTGCTTCGTCAGTTTGTGGTCTTAGCACATATGGATTTACTTCTCGTTCTTCTAGAAGCTCAAGTCTTTTCCCCAGATTCCCGTCAATATCACGGGTTGATTCAATTTTATTAACTCTTACGCGAAACATAAGCTTTCACTATTGAAGACATCTTAGGAGCTTAAATTTAATGTTTCTTACAAAAATTATGCATAACAACAACAATGTATGAAAAATTAAAAGTTTAAGCGTCTCCATAATGCAAGAACTTGTCTAGCCATATCAAAGGAGTCACTGAAAAGTTTAACTTTGGTTTCTCGTGTACCTCTCCATTCAACAGGGATTTCTTTAATCTTGTAGCCTTTACGTTGAGCACGAATTATAATTTCAGTATCCCAGAACCAATGATTAGCTTCAACTTCATCAAGCAACGGCAGTACTGTTTCACGTTGAAACGCTTTAAACCCACATTGATGATCTTTAATGTTAGATCTAAGAAAGAAGCGTACCATAGAATTGTAAACTTTGGATGCTATATTGCGTGTGAATGTACGTTTAGCCTTACTTTGGGAAAGCCTTCTCGAACCAGTTGCTAACTGGTAGTCTTCTATAGTGACTGCGTCAATTAGTTGATTTAAATATTTAATATCAGTTGCCAAGTCTACGTCCATGTAAATTAAAATGTTACCATTTGATTGTTTAAAAGAGTTTTTTAAGGCTCTTCCGCGACCAAGTCGTTTTTCGCCATGTATATGTCGAATGTTTGGAAAGTTTTCAGATAGTTCAGCAGCTTTTTTATCTGTACCATCTGTACTGCCATCTTCAGCTAGAATTATCTCGTATGTACAACCATATGTTTTTAGTTCTCTACTTATAGTATCCACAGTTTGATCTATGATATCTGCTTCATTTATAGCTGGAAGTACAACTGTAACATCTACTTGCATCTGTTTATTGTTGATGCTATTGTTGCTTGTATTTTGTGTTTCTAGAACACCCATTGGTTGAACCATCTTAAACTCTCACTTGTTACCGTTGATACCGGAGTGCCTGAGATAACGGGGTAGAATAGCACGAATAGTGCAATTACCACTATGAAGTAGGCTAACGCCGCTATTTTCATCCATTTATATTTCCAATACTTGCTAATAAAATACGCTGATGCAAGACAGATAATTGGTACGCTAACATAATAATGGTAAATGAATAAGCCTCTGCTTATAAAAGCGTAAGGTATCCATTGGGCAAAGTAGACAACTGATAAGAATACCGCGGAAATTTCGAATACGGGCATTTGCCGTTTTTTAAGATCAGCAACAGCTTTGAGTATAGTAACACCTGTAATAGTTATAATAGCCGCAAAACCTATCCACCAAACAGCGGGATTACCAAACACACTTATTGTTGAGCGCATATCTGCAGGCAAATAACTAACATATAACCAAAGTGGCTTTTCTATTAGCGGCCAACTCCAACCAGGTGAAGAGTATGGATGATCAAGACCTATAGGGGCAGCGTGGTAAGAATACATGCCGTCCTGAAGTTGAGCCACATTCATAAGAGATCTACCGGCGAGCATATCAGGAATGTATGTTGCAAAATAGATACCAACAGCCATAATGATAAAGAACATTATGTAAACATAGGGATATTCAAAGAAAGCATAAAACTTGTCTGAAAGTGATTTACCTTTAGCTCTTATCAAATCTGAGAAACGCATTATTATTAAGATAGCCATTGCACCTAAGAAGCCGAAAAGTACTAACCATTTAGTGGAAAAACCAAGTGCAAATAGTAAAAATGAAAAAAACAGTGGGATAACACTTGCATTTTTCCAACCTTTCCTTACTACATTACCCAGGTAAATAAAGAAGAATAGTTGAGAAAATACAGAAAAGAACGCAAGATATGTATCTGTAATACCTAAACGTGCCTCTGAGAAATGCATAAAATCAAATGTTAATAGAAAAGCTGCTGAGAAACCACCAATGTATGAACCGAACATTTTTTTACCTAATAGGAAAATTACAGGTATCATTAAAGTTCCAAAAATTACACCCATTACACGCCAACCAAACGGGTTTAACCCAAAAACTGCAACACCAGATGCAATGATAAGCTTACCCAAAGGCGGATGAGTCCACTCATATGGCAACTGTCGATGCAGGTATTGCTCAGCAGTTCGGGTAAAGTATACCTCATCAAACATTGTCTCAGTCAAATAAGTCTTAGGTAATACAACGGTATCTTGCTCATCGATTAAAAAAGCAAAATTTAGAGTACTACCGGTTTCACTGGTAACAGAAACTATGGGTACTAATTGATTATCCGAGTTAAGGATAGCCAACTCGTTAATTGTAATATTTGCTAATGCTTCAAACTCTAAGCGGATATATCTAGTGTCACGTATGTTAAGTGAGTGCCAATTCATGTAAGCATATGGATAAGTTATAGTAATTGTGCCACTTTCGACCCAGTCATCATGTTGGCCGGTATAAATTTTTATTTGTGTATCTTCGCTATTTTTTATATAAAAAGAAATCGTGCTAGCAGACGTTATGCTGCCCAGGTCTAATATTACAACCTGTGGTTGTTCATCTGCTATTTCTAGACCATTTGAAGGTACTTGTGTTGCACCCAAGTTTGTTATAGCAATAGAGAAGAATATTAGAGATAGTAAGATCATTGTTATAATGTCTTTTTTAGTTATGTTAAAAGAAAAGACAGGACTACGTCTTACAGGGGGCGGTTCAACTTTTAACTCGCTAATGCTCACTTCTTCGCTTTCTATTAGGTCAGTTTTTGGTTCACAACTCTCAGATGGTTCGTTTTTAATTGTGTTTTCGTTTTTAAGTTCACGCCATAGCAATAGAGAACCGTATAGGAACATGATAACGTTGATAACACCTACTACTATAACTACAGGATCACCTGAGAGGTTAGGACTATATGTATAGTTAGCTTTATTGTAAAGATTTAGCCAGTATAGGACATATGCAATGTTTGATAGAAAAGTTGCTGTTATAACAACGTAGAATACTCGGACTTTTTTGATAAATGGCGTCATTAGAGCTAACATGCTAAGGGCGGGGAAGAGGTATCGTTCATGTATACGTGTTGGTAACATGAAAAACGCGAAAAGCAACATAAATGCGGCGAAAAATATGAGCCAATGATCAGAGGATAATTTATTCCATTTCTTATTTACCACATATATAGTGAAAACTGAAAACGCGGCAAATAGAATCCAGCCGAAAATGAACAAGTTACCATCTGGCTTCCATAGACCAAATAGTCCCCAAGAGTTAAAGGCGTTAACAGATGTGTAAGCGTATCCGTTGTACGCGCCAAAGTAGATGTCATAAAGGAAATTTACAGGATTGCTCCATTGCATAGGTAAAATGACTGCAAAGATTGTTGCCACAAACGCGGCAATGGAAAGAACGAATCGTTTAACGCCGCTTTTTTTGAATATTACAAATGCAACTAGAGGTAGTAAAGCTATAGATTGCGGTTTAGTTAAAATGCTAAGGGCAAAACTTGCAGTTGAGAGTTCAGGTTGACGTTTTATTGCCAAAATAAGGGAAAGCAACATAAAGAAGGTGTATACAGCGTCGAATTGTCCCCAGACGGCAGCGTTAAAGATTACTGCAGGATTGAAAATATATAAAGCAGATGCTAAAAGGGCAAGTTTGAAGCTGAACTGTTTGCGGATAAAGAGGTAAATTAGTCCGCCTATGAGCATGTCAAAAATGTTTGGAACCAACTTTACAATATATGCAGCAGCAGATGTTCCAAATAAGCCCAATGCTTGAGTTAATGAGCCAAACACCCAGAATAAGTAAACATTAAAAGGGGGATAATCACACCAGCTAACAGTATCATAAAATAGGCGTGGACCAAAATCAGCTGCGGTATTAAACCATGAGATAAAAGTATTCATGTCATTTTGGTAACCTTGAGTTGAAAATAACAAAACACGAATAATAAAAGCCACACCGAACATACTAGCCAAGATTAATGTTTTCTGCTTATCAAACTGCAAAGCAACGCCTCAAGAGTACTTGAAACTATGGTAACTTACAAAAATAAGTCTTTTCCAATTTCACAAACAAAACAAGGGAAATAACACATAAAATCCCCAGTAAAAACAAAATCATCATGGAATTTCCTAAATTCCCAAGGTTTTGGGCACTACAATATCTAGTTTTTTGCAGATATCTTTCTGCTCTCTATTTGGCTCGCAGATTATCA